>ANAW01000217.1:0-139239 GCA_000340945.1 Nocardiopsis synnemataformans DSM 44143
CGTAGATGACCCCCCACCAGTTGACGGAGATCAGCCCCGCCGCCGCGGCGACCGGCAGCAGGCGGCGGGGGCTGCGCAGCACCGCGGGGAACCAGGACCAGCCCCGGCGGGTGACGAGGAGGACGACGCACATCGCGAGCAGGGCCCACACCATGCGGTGGGCGAGGATCTCGCTGGGTTCGGAGGAGGAGAGGAGGGGCCAGTACAGGGCCGCCACACCCCAGAGGAGGAAGGCGGTCGCCCCGAGGACGACGCCACGCTTGGATTCCGGCACGCCAGCAATGGTAGGACGAATTGTCCGGAGTGTCTTCCCCGCGGACGCGGCGGTGACGGCCCTCGGTCGCGTCCGTCCACAGGTTCGATCGCGTCCGTGCGCCGGACCAGGCCCGCGGATACCCTGGGAAGCATGTTCGGGACAAAGACGACCATGGTCGATCCAGCACGCGCCCTGCCCGGCCGGGAGACCCCGGTGGACGTGCCCTTCGGGCACACGGTGCTGGGCACCAGCCTCACCCCGCCCTACCCGGAGGGCAGCCAGATCGCCGACGTGGCGATGGGCTGCTTCTGGGGCGCCGAGCGCATGTTCTGGCGCCTGGGCGCGGAGCGGGGGATCATCACGACCGCGGTGGGCTACGCGGGCGGCTACACGCCCAACCCGACCTACGAGGAGGTGTGCTCGGGCCTGACCGGGCACACCGAGGCGGTGCGCGTGGTGTTCGACCCCGAGCGCATCTCGTACGCGCAGATCCTCAAGGTGTTCTGGGAGGGCCACGACCCGACCCAGGGCATGCGCCAGGGCAACGACGTCGGCACCCAGTACCGGTCGGCGATCCTGTACCACGACGACGCCCAGCGGATCGCGGCCGAGACCAGCCGCGACGCCTTCCAGCCGGTGCTGGCCCGGGCGGGCTACGGGCCGATCACCACCGAGATCGCGCCGCTGCGCGCGTTCTACTTCGCCGAGGACTACCACCAGCAGTACCTGTCCGACGCCAAGAACCCCAACGGGTACTGCGGCATCGGCGGAACCGGTGCCAGCTGCCCGATCGGCGTGGCGCCCGCGGAGTGAGCACGGCCGGTACCACCTCCCGGGCTCCCCGGGGGTGGCATCGGTAGCCGCAAACGCGGGCCGCTACCAGGTCCATTCGGCGGTGACGGCGGCGAAACTCCGGGGCGGGAGGCCGGTGATCCGCTCGACGACGGGGGTGACCCGGTCCTCCGCGCCCTCGGCGATCACCAGGTCCAGGTCCGCCAGCATCGCCGCGTACTTCCGCGGCATGGCGGTCGCCAGATGGTCGCGCATCCGCTCCCGGCCCACCGCCCGGTGGCGCACCGGTCGGCCCGAGGCCCGCGCGATCGTCGCGGCGATGTCGTCATAGCTCAGTGCCTCGGGGCCGGTGAGGACGAGGTCGGTGTTGGGCGGCTCCGCGTCGGTCAACGCCCGGGCGGCCACCGCGGCGATGTCGTCGGCGTCGATGAAGCCGACCCGTCCCCGGCCCGTGGCCGTCATGACGAACCCCTCCTCACGGATGCTCACGGCGTGGGGATTGTCGCCGGTGAAGTTCTGCATGAACCACGAGGGACGCAGGACCGCCCACTCGTCGAACAGCTCCGGCAGGAGGGTGTGCACCGCACCCGCGCCGGGCCCGCCCTCCGGGATCGCCGAGGAGCTCAGCAGTACGGTCCGGCGCACCCCGGCCGCGACCGCCTGTTCGAGGAAGGGCGCCATCACGGCGGCGGGATCGGTGGTGTCGACGGGCGGGACGAGGTACATCCGGTCCACGCCCCGCAGCGCCTCCCCGAAGGTCGCGGGGTCGTACCAGTCGAAGCGCACCGACGGGACGCCGCCCCGGACCGGGGCGCGGCGGCTGGCCGCCCGCACCCGCGGGCCGAGCGCGTCGAGCCGGGAGGCGACCCGGCTCCCGGTCGTGCCGGTGGCGCCGGTGACCAGGACGGTGGCGGCGGAACTCATGCGTTCTCCCTCTTCGGCGCGGTGGTCTTGGCCTCGCGCATGGAGTCGGGCACCACGAGCGGATTCCAGTAGTCGCGGTAGCGCGTGATGCGTCCCCGGCTCGCCGTCATCACCACCACGTAGGAGATGTCGGTGTCCTGTCCAGTCGCCACGAGCCGGGCCCGGGCGCGCATCTCGGCGACCACGGTCTCGGGAGCGGTGGTCTGGTGGATCTCCAGGTACGGGAGGTCCTTCAGGTGGACGTGGTCGGTGTAGTCGCTCATGTACTCGGCGAGCCGTCCCCTTCCCTCCAGCCGCCGGGGCCAGCCGACGGGGGCGAAGGGGAACTCGACGAGGACGTCCTCGTCGCACAGGGCGACCCAGTCATCGGTCCTCCCGTCGAGGAGCAGTTCCAGGCCGTGTCGAAACAGGTCCGCTGGTGCCAGGTCATCGTTCATGGGGTCTCCACCCTCTAGAATGTGGACTGACGGTCCGTTTGAATATATGGACTCATAGTCCGTTTAGCAAGTGAGGTGGATATGGGTGCACGTGGGGAGCGCGCGGACGCGCTGCGCAACAGAGAGGCGGTACTCGCCGCCGCGGACGGGCTCTTCGCTCGCAGCACGAGTCCCGGAACCGTGTCGATGGACGAGATCGCGGCCGCCGCCGGAGTGGGGAAGGGCACCCTCTTCCGCAGGTTCGGCGACCGAGGCGGGCTGATCCGGGCCCTCATGGAGGTGCGGATCGGCCCGCTGCGCGGGGCTGTCCTGGAGGGCCCCGCCCCGCTGGGCCCCGCGACGCCCCCGCGTGAACGGGTCCCGGCGCTCCTGCTCGCTCTGCTGCGCTTCAAGCTCGACAACCGCCACCTGGCCCTGGCACTGGAGAGCGACGGCGGGAACAGCCCCTACCAGGCCGATCACTACACCTGGTGGCACCGGACGCTGGCGGACGCCCTGGCCACGGTTCCCAGCGTCCCGGACGCTGACTTCGCCGCGCACGCGCTGCTGGCCGCGGTCCGCGCCGACCTGGTGGAGCACCTGACCGGGCGGGAGGAGATGCCGGGAGAGGTGCTGGAGGAGCGGCTGACGGCCTTCACCGCCAAGGTCCTCGCCTGAGGCCCCTCGCACGTCCGAGCCTCATCGCCCCACGGTGCCGTGCGCGACCGGTCGCTTCGGCGGCCGGTTCACCCCAGCCGCCCCGGCCCCGCCGACGGCGGGGCCGGGGACGGTCAGACGGGCGTGCGGGGTCCCGCGCGCTACTTCACCGCGCCCGCCGACAGCCCGGACACGAGGTAGCGCTGGACCAGCATGAAGGCGACGACCACCGGCAGGGAGATGGTCACCGACGCGGCCAGCAGCTCGTTCCACAGGGTGTCGGTCTGGCTGGTGTAGAGCTTCAGCCCGATGGAGAGCGTGCGGGTCTCGGTGTCGGTGAGCACCGAGGCGAACAGCACCTCGCCCCAGGCGGTGATGAACGCGAACACCCCCACGGCGAGGATGCCCGGGCGGGCCACGGGGAGGATGACCCGGACCAGGGCACCGATCCTGCTGGTGCCGTCGATCATCGCCGCCTCCTCCAGGCCCTCGGGGATGGCGCTGAAGTACCCGGCCAGCATCCAGATCGAGAACGGCAGGGCGAAGGTCAGGTAGGTGATGATGAGCCCGGTGTAGGAGCCGGTGAACTCGATGCCGGTGAGGACCTCCAGCCGCACGAAGATCAGGAAGAGCGGCAGCAGGAACAGGATGCCGGGGAACATCTGCGTCGAGAGCACCGTCATGCTGAACAGCCGCCTGCCGCGGAAGCGCAGCCGTGACAGCGGATACGCGGCCAGCACCGCCACCACCAGCGCCAGGGCCGTCGACGTGGTGGTGACGATCAGGCTGTTGGTGAGGTAGCGGGCCAACGGGATCGTCGTCCACATGTCCACGTACGGCTGGAGGGTGACGCGGTCCGGGAGCCAGGTGAACGTTCCCCGGACGTTCTCCAGCGGCTTCACCGAGGTCACCACCAGCACGTACAGGGGCAGCACGGTGAACACGGTGAGGAAGGTCAGGACGATCCGCCGGAACCAGCGGAATCCCCGTGTCTCATTCATTGCCACTCCCCTTGGGCAGCACCATGCGGACGTAGACCGCCGACGCGATGACCAGCGCGACGAGCAGCAGCACGCTCATCGCGGAGCCCAGGCCGAAGTTCCAGTTGACGAAGGAGTGCTCGTAGATCAGCGGTGAGATCAGCCTCGCGCTCTCGGGCGAGGTGTCGCCGAAGAGCAGGAAGGGGATGTTGAACTCGTTGAACGTCCACAACGTCATGACGAGCAGCACGACCCCGTTCGCCGAGCGCACCATGGGCAGCGTGATGCCGGTGAACCGCCTCCAGGTCGAGGCGCCGTCGATGGCGGCGGCCTCGTACATGTCCTCGGGGATGCTCTGCAGCGCCGCCAGCAGCATCAGGAACGCGAACGGCCACAGCCGCCACACCGACACGATCACCAGCACCCAGAAGGCGTTCTCACCGATGAGCCAGAACGGGCGCTCGTCCAGCAGTCCCAGGTCCTCCACGAGCAGGCGGTTGACCATGCCGTCGCGCTGGTTGAACATGAACGCCCAGACGATCGCGGCGACGTAGACCGGCAGGGCGTAGGGCACGAGGAACAGGGTGCGCAGTACACCGCGCCCACGGAACTTCGTGTTCAGAGCGACGGCGGCGGCCATCCCCATCACCCACGACACCCCCACCACCAGCACGGTGTAGACGGTGGTGCGGAACAGGCTCTCGAACAGGGCGCTGCCCAGGGCGTTGCCGGGATCGAGACCGCGGACGAAGTTGTCGAGGCCGACCAGCGGCGCCGTCGTCCAGCGCCGGATGGTCAGCTGCGTCAGCGAGGTGAACGCGATGTAGATCCCCAGACCCATGGGGATGATATGGACCAGCAGTTCCAGTACCGCCGCCGGCAGCAGCATGCCGTACGGCAGGAACCACCCCGGGCGGCGCCCGCGCCGCCCGCCTGGTCCCTCCACGGGGCCGGCCCCGGGCGGGGCCTCAGCGGTGCCGGGCCCCTGTTCTTGTGTAGTCGACATCTAGCGCCTCCATCAAACGGTCGCCCCGCCGCGGGGACGAGGCGACCGAAAGGACACACCGCCTAGTTCGCGGCGTCCATCTGGGTCTCGGCTTCCTCCATGGCCTGGCGGACGTCGGCCTCGGTGACCTCGCCGCCGGTCGCCACCTGGGCGAAGAGCCCGCCGATCGCCTCGCCGAGCACCGTCTCCATCTGGCCCTCCTCGGGGATCAAGGGCATCGGTGCGGAGTGCTCGGTGAGGATCGTGCGGAAGGTCTCCATCGACTCGTCGCCCCGCAGCTCCTCGCTGTCGTAGGACTCGGTGGCCACCGGCAGCGTCTGGAACTCCTGGGACAGGTACACCTGCTCCTCCGGACTGGTCAGGTGCTCGACCAGCCGCAGGGCGCCCTCCTTGTCGTCGGTTTCGTTGAAGACGCTGATGTTGATCCCGGCCGCGTGGCTCTGGATGGGCTCGCCCGGCAGCGGGTCGAGCATCGGCACCTGGGCGACCTCGTAGTCCTCGAACCCGCGGGCGGCCATGCTGGTGCGGGCGCTGCCCTGCACGATGATCATGGCCGCGCGCCCGTCGACGAAGTCGCTGATGCCCTGGGTGCCGTCGCTGAACTCGGCGCTGCTGGGGTCGACGACCTCCTCCACGGCCATCAGGTCCACCCACCGCTTGACCGCGGTGACCTGCTCGTCGGAGGAGAAGGCGGGTCCGTCCTCCCCCCACAGCTGTCCGCCCTGCTGCTGGCCGAGGATGAAGGCCATGTGGGAGTTCTGCCGCTCGTTGCCGCCCTCCAGCACGAAGCCGTACTGGTCGATCTCGCCGTCGTCGTCGGTGTCCCTGGTCAGCTCGTCCGCGGTGTCGACGAACTCCTCCCAGGTCGCGGGCGGTGCCTCGATGCCCGCTTCCTCGAACATGGTGGGGTTGTAGAACAGCGCGTAGGACAGTCCGTAGAGCGGCACCGACGTCGGCGGCTGGCCCTCGGCGCCGCCGGTGGCGAAGCTGGTGCTGACGAAGCGCTCCTCGCCGCCCACCGCGTCGAGGTCCGCGCCCTCGTAGGGCACGAAGGCGCCGGTCTCCTGGAGGCTGGCCGCCCAGGTGTTGCCGATGTTGAGCACGTCGGGCCCGTCGCCGCTGCTGACCGCGGTGAGGATGCGGTTGTACAGCTCGCTCCAGGGGATGACCTCCAGCTCGACCTCGACTCCGGTCTCCTCGGTGAAGCGGTCGAGCGAGGGCTGGAGGACCTCCCGGTCCTCCTCCACGCTCGCTCCCTGGTTGCTGGCCCAGTAGGTCAGCGTCTGGTCCCCGGAGTCCTCGCCGGAACCGCAGCCGGTCAGTGCGACGGCGAGTCCTAGCGCGGTCGAAGCGCACAGGAGTGCTGTGGGGGGTGTCTTCACGGCCGTCTCCGTTTCTGTGTAGGCCATGCAGGCCCGTCGTCAGCGTCGGCGATGACGGAACGGGCAGGTCGGGCGCGCACGTCGACCTGTGGGCGAGAGCGCCGAAACCCGCGGGTCACATGTCGCTCTGCGTAGCCCGATGGTTAGGTAAACCGGTTTACCTGGCCAGTGTAGGTGAGATCACAGAAACGCAGGAGAGTCAGTTGTGGAACCGTTACAAGCCGGGCTCCGGCTGCCCGGACGACTCCCTCAGGCGGAGCTCACCGGTGAGCACGGTCGACAGCGGCGGTTCCTGTCCCTTGAGCATGTCCAGCAGGATGCGGGCGCCGACGCTGCCCAGCGCGCGGTGCCTGTTGCGGACGGTCGTCAGCGGCGGGGTGACGAACGAGGCCAGGGCGATGTCGTCGAACCCGGCCACCGCCATGTCGTCGGGGATGGCCAGACCCGCTTCCCTCAGCACGGAGTAGCCGCCTATGGCCATGAGGTCGCTGCCGTAGAAGACGGCGGTGGGGCGTTCGGCGCCGGGCCTGGCGATGATGCGCTCCGTGGCCCGGGCCCCGCCCGCGATGGTGTAGCCGCCGCTCTCCTCGACCCGTCCCGGCTCCAGGCCGAACTCGCGCACCGCCTGCTCCCAGTGGCGTCGGCGTTGGAGCGCGTGCAGCATGTGGGGGTCGCCCTGGACGTGGGCGATGCGCCGGTGGCCCGCCTCGGCGAAGCAGCGGACCAGACCGCGGATCGCCTCCCGGGAGTCGTTGGTGATGGTGGGGAAGTCGGAGGAGCCCTCAGGCGCGCCGACCACGACGGCGGGCGCGCCCAGACGGCGCAGCATCGCGGGGCGGCCGTCGTCCGTCCGCAGGTCGGTGACCAGGAAACCGTCGACGAAGTGGTCGTTGAACAGCCGCTCGTAGGTGGCGGTCTCGGTCCGCTCGTCGGGTACGAACCGGATGACGGTGGCGTGCTCCTCGCCGGAGAGCACCGACTCGATGCCGGACAGGAACGACGGGAAGAACGCGTCGAAGTCGAGGATCTCGGGGGAGCGGCGTACGACCAGTCCGATGGTGCCCAGCGACTTGCCGTTGAGCGCGCGTGCGACGTAACTCGGACTCCATCCCAGTTCGACCGCCGCCTGGCGGATGCGTTCGCGGGTACTGGCGCTGGTACCGGTACCGGTGTTCAACGCCCGTGACACAGCGCCCTTGCTCACGCCCGCCCGGCGGGCGACATCGCTGATCGTGGGGCGTTTCCGGCCCGTACTCCCGCTTGTCATGGTGAAGATGGTAGTCCGCCGGGCCCTGGGGGCCCGCGTCGACAGCGCCTGGTACCGCGGCCTCCGGGCGTCGCGGTGCCGGGGGCGACGGGGCCGCCGCGCGGGCGGGCCGACCACCGGGTCGGTTCACCTGGCGGAGGCGGGAGGCGGGCGCCGTCCGGGTGATGCGGGCCCCGCCCGTCAGGACCCGGAGTAGACCTCACCCGCGTTTCGGGCCAGGCTCGACCTCAGCACGGGCACGAGCGCGGTCCGCTCGGCACTGCCCGTGCTCAGCGACAGCGCCGCCACGACGTACCAGCCGCCGTCCTGCTTCCATCTCGTCTCCCCGTTCTCCTGGGTGGTGAGCCACGTCCTGGCGTCGGCGGCACGCTTGAACCTGGCTTCGACCGACAGTGAGGAGCCCTTCCGCGCGGCGATGGCGCGGACACTGTCCAGGTCCGCCCAGAGGAGGGAGAAGGAGGTGTTCTTCAACCGCACCCACCGTCTGTCCACCACGGTCAGGCCGTGCGCGTCCACGATGAGCAGGTCCCTGCCAGTGCTCTCCGCCGCGAGGCCGCCCAGGACGGTGAACATCACCGCCAGACCCGCCACGTACAGCCGAGCCTCCAACAACTCCGCCTGTACCTGCTCCAGTGACTGGTCACCGAAGACCATGGAAGCGAAGCAGGCCAGCAGAAAGAACCCCACAACCCCGAGGAACCCCAGGATGGTCCCTAGGATCCGTTTGGCTATGCGCCCCCAGGCCGTGGTCAGCTCGAAGACCTCCGGGACCGCCGCCGCGTCGCCCCGGTGTGCGTCCTCCTGCCTTCGGCCACGACCCGTGGCGCGCGCGGTCGGAGCCGCGGGGTGTCCCTGGGTGAGGGCCAGGACCAGGGAGGGCACGGCGGCGACGAACGATCCCGCGCCGGCGATCCAGGAGAGCGTCTCCAGGTCCGACAGGTACAGCACCAACGCCACCACGGCGCACGCCGCCGCGGCCGATCCGCCCACCCATCCCCAACGCATGGGCGCATTCTGCCCGAGTCGCCCCCGCGGGGACAGGCCGGTGCCGCATCCGGCCAGTCCACCCGTCGGAGGCCGGACGACCCGGGTCGGCGGAGTGCGCCCGGGTCGCACGACCTCCCTGGGGAGGAAGCCTCCGGGAAGCCGCGGAAGGCCGTCCGTACTAGGGTGTGCCGGTATGGACTGGACCCGGCGGCTCGGATCCGTCAAGCGGTGGACCCGTGCCGGTGTCCGCGCCCCCCCACAAGCCCCTCCTGCTGCTGTACGCGCTCGCGCACCACCAGCGGCACGGCAACGCCCCCATCGTCTACAGCGAGGCCGAGGCCCGGCTGGCCAGGCTCCTGCGGGAGTTCGGCCCCTCCAACGGCACCACGCCCGCCTACCCCTTCCACCACCTGGAGAGCGACGGGTTCTGGCGGGTCACCACGGTGGACGGTGAGGGATCGCCGGGCACGGGGGTGACTCTGCTCCGCGGGAAGGAGGCGAGGGGCAGGCTGAGCGCCGGCCTGGACGCGGCCCTGAAGGACGACCCCGGCCTGGCCGCCCGCATCGGCCGCCACCTGCTCGACGACAACTTCGCCCCCTCGCTGCACGAGGGCATCATCGCCCTCACCGGTCTCAGCGTGGGCCAGGGACCGGTCCCCGCGCCGGGGGAGGGCGGCGTCCGCGACCCCCGGTTCCGGGAGACCGTGCTGACCGCCTACGAGCACCGGTGCGCGTTCTGCGGCTACGAGGGTCGGCTGGACGACGTGTCGGTCGGGCTGGAGGCCGCCCACATCCGCTGGTGGTCGCACGACGGCCCCAACGACCTGGACAACGGCCTGTGCCTGTGCCCGACGCACCACCTGCTGTTCGACCGCGGCGTCCTCGGGCTCACCGGCGAGCTCACCGTCGCGGTGTCCCCGCGCTTCGAGGCGCGCTCGTCCGCGGCCGAGACGGTCGTCCTCTCCCTCGCCGGACGCGAGCTCGTCCGCCCGGTCCCCGGGCACCCCGCCGTCGAACCCGCCCATGTCGCCTGGCACTCCAGGCAGGTCTTCCGGCGCGTCGCCGCCTGAGGGCCGCCGCCCCGGCCGCTTCCGACCGCGCGCCGTTCCCGGCGGCGGAACGGGGGACCTGCCCGGAACGGGGAGGGGACCCGCCCGGGACGGGGCGGCCACGCCGTCCCGGGCGGGGGGAGAAGGGCCCCGGTCACAGGCGCAGGCGCACCCCGTAGTCCTCCAGCCAGGTGTTGAGCTGGATCACCATCTCCGCGTGCGTGCGCGCCACCCACACCCCGCGCCCGGCGACCAGCGCGCCGGGGTCGGCGATCACCTTCTCCGCCGCGTCCCGGTCGACCAGGTCGGCCACAGGGGCGCCCGGGTCGTCGAGCACCGCGCGCAGCCGGGCGCACAGCTCCTCGGCGTACGCGGCGTCCTGCACGACCGGGTAGGGCGACTTGCGGCGCTGGAGCACCGACTCGGGGAGCACGTCGGCCAGGGCCGCCCGCAGCAGGCTCTTCTCCCGGCCGTCGAAGCTCTTGGCCTCCCACGGGGCGTTGAACACGTACTGCACCAGCCGGTGGTCGCAGTAGGGCAGCCGCAGGGACAGGCCCACCGACTGGGCGATGGACTCGCTGTGCGGGACGAGCGTCTCCAGCCAGTTGGTGACGTTGACGTACCAGGCGTCGCGCATCCGCGCCTCCTGCCCGGACTCGCCGGGCTGGTGCGGGACCCGCGCCAGCGTCTCCCGGTAGCGCTCGGCGGAGTAGGCGTCCATGTCCAGGCGCCCGAGCAGGTCGGGGGCGAGCAGGTCGGTGCCCAGGCCGTGCCGGGCCCCCGTCCACTTCGCCATCGCGATCCAGGGGAAGGTCGGGGCGTTGAGCAGCGCCTGGTGCTCCATCCACATGACCCCGCCGAACACCCCGTCGGCCGCGTCGCCCAGCAGCGCCAGGTCGGTGTGCTCCCGCACCGCCCGGCACAGCAGGTACAGCGACGTGTTCATGTTGCCCAGCGGGCTCGGGACGTCCTTGGCCCGCAGGGCGCCGCGCTGCACCAGCGGGTCGAGCACCTCGCGCGTGTCCACCACGATGTCGGTGTGCCGGGCGCCGACCCGCTCCACCACCTCGCGGACGAACGGGGCGTCCGGGGTGCTCCACACCTCGTCGGCCCGGAAGTCCTCCTCCGCGCCGAAGCTCACCGAGAACGTGCGCAGCGGCCCCTCCCCGCGCTCGGCGAGCCGCCGCGCAGCCAGGGCGGTGATCCCGCTGGAGTCCAGCCCGCCGGAGAGCATCAGCCCCAACGGCGAGGAGGACACGGACTGCTCGCCCACCGCCTCCTCCAGCAGGGCGCGCACGGTCTCCACCGTGGTCGCGCGGTCGTCGGTGTGCGGCTCGGCCGTCAGCGACCAGTAGCACTCCTCCCGCACCCCGTCGCGGCCCGCCCGCACCAGGTGCCCCGGGCGCACCTGGTGCATCCCGCGGAAGACCCCGTGCCCCGGCGTGCCCGCGTAGGACAGGATCTCGCGCAGCCCGTCCAGGTCCACGGCGCTCTCGGTCCCGGGGTGGGCCAGCAGCGCCTTGCGCTCGGAGGCGAACAGCACCCCGTCGGCGGCGGGCAGGTAGAACAGCGGCTTGTTGCCGAGCCGGTCGCGCACCAGCACCAGTTCGGCGCGGTCGGCGTCCCACACGGCGAGGGCGTAGACGCCCCGCAGCCGCTCCGCGCAGCGCGCGCCCCACTCCAGGTAGGCCGCGGCCGCCACCTCCGCGTGGCCGCCGCCCTCCAGCCGGTGGCCGCGCGAGTTCAGGTCGCGGGCCAGCTCGTCGGCGTTGTACAGCTCCCCGTCCAGGACCGCCACCGCCCGCGGCCGCCCCTCGCGCCGCACCTCGACCGGCGCGAGCTCGCCCCCTCCCGGGTTGCGGCCCCGCTGGCCGAGCAGGGCCCGCTCGGAGACCCACACCCCCTCGTGGTCGGCGCCCCGGCAGGCCATGGCGCCGGTCATCGCCCGGATCACCGACCCCTCCCGGAGCAGGTCGCGCGCGTAGTCCACCCAGCCCGCTATCGCAGACATGACGTTCCTTTCGCTCGGTGCGGCGGCCGCGGCGCGGCCGCCGTCTACGTTCCGGCGGCCAGGCGCCGTTCCAGGCCGCGTCTGGCCGCGGCCAGGGCGAGGGCGACGAACAGGCCGAGCCCGCCCAGGCACAGGTAGTAGAGGGGCTCCCCGATGAGGTCGACCAGGCGGGCGAACTGCCCGCCCAGGGCCGCCCCCACCGCGGCGAAGAGCCAGAACAGGCCCAGGACCTGGCCGTCGAAGCCGCGCGGGGCCACCTGCGCTGCCAGGCTCAGCCCCACCGGCGCCACGGCCAGCTCGCCGAACACCAGCAGCAGGTACGCGCCCAGCAGCCACCACGGGGACACCGGCGCCGTCTGGGCGCCGAAGGCCGCCGCGGCCATCACCGCGAAGGCCGCGCCGCCGAACAGCAGCCCGCCGGAGAACTTCGCCGCGGCCCCCGCCCGCGCGCCCAGCCGCACCCACAGCGCCGCGAACAGCGGGGCCATGAGCAGCAGGAACAGCGGCTGCGCCGACTGGAACCAGCTCGCCGGGACCAGGAAGCCCAGGACCGACCGGTCGGTGGACTCCAGCGCGAACAGGTTGAGCAGCGCCGGTCCCTGCGCGAAGAGCAGCCAGAAGGCCGCCGACGCCGCGAGCATCCACGTGAAGGCCCGCAGCCGCACGCGCGACTCCCCGGTCTGGCTCCGCACCAGCCGCGTGCAGTAGACCGCCGGGACCACCAGGACGCCCAGGCCGATGAGCATGAGCAGCCGCTCCGCGGGCAGCACCCCCGACACCAGGGCGAGGGAGGCCGCCAGCGCGGGAAGCCCGCCCCACACGGCCGTGCGGCGCAGCACCAGACGGCGTTCCCCGGGGGATGCGGGGTTGCCCGGGTGGCGGCCCACGTCCCCGAGGCCGCGCAGCCCCAGCACGTAGTGGACCAGGCCCAGCGCCATGCCGACCGCGGCGACGCCGAACCCCAGGTGCCAGCTGATCCGCTCGGCCACGTACCCGGTGACCAGCGGCGCGAACAGGGCGCTGACCTGGATGCTCACGTAGAACACCGAGAAGGCGGCCTCCCGGCGCTCGGGCTGCCCCTCGAACATCCGCCCGACCATCGCGGCCATGCTGGGCTTGACCAGCCCGGTTCCCGCGATGACCAGCCCCAGGCCCACGTACAGCGACGCGTCCAGGGGCAGCGCCAGCGCCGTGTGCCCGCAGGCGATGAGCACCCCGCCCCACAGGGTGGCCCGCCGCGGCCCCAGCAGCCGGTCGGACACCCAGCCGCCCGGCAGGGAGGCCATGAACACCAGCGACATGTAGATGCCCAGCAGCGCAGCCGCGTCCCCCGAGCCCATGCCCATCCCGCCGTCGGCCGGGGCCGCGACCAGGTACAGGTAGAGGATGGCCATCAGGCCGTAGAAGCTGAAGCGCTCCCACATGTCCACGACGAACAGCGTCCGGAACCACGGCGGGTAGCCGAAGAAGGTCCGCTCCCGCGCGGCGCGCGTCCCGCCCGGGGACCCCGCGGTCACCGGACACCGCCCTCGGTCATCTCCACGACCGCGGACGACCAAGTGAAACCCGCGCCCACCCCGGCCAGCAGGCACCTCTGCCCGGGGAGCAGACCGGCCGATGCCACCAGGTGGTCCAGCCCGGCGAACTGGTCGCCCGCGCCCAGGTGCCCGATCCGCCGACCCCAGTCCCACGTGGTGCGGTCCGGGTCGATCTCGAACTTGTCGAAGAAGTGCGCCCGCATCCGCGCCCGGCCCAGGTTGGGCAGCACGAACCGGGAGACGTCGGCGATCTTCAGGCCCGCCTCGGACAGGGCCCGGTCCATCGCCTCCTCCTGCCCGGCGTCGATGCGGTCCAGCACCCGGTCGAGCCCGTGGTCGCCCACGAACCCGCGCCGCGCCGACTCCACGTCGACGGGGCTGCCGTGCTCCAGCGGGGCCGCCCCGAACGCCCGGCGCCCCCGCTGCATGCCCTCCAACCCGGGGTCGGAGACCGTCACGAGGCTGAGCAGCCGGGCGAACCCGCCGCGCGAGGACAGCACCAGGGCGGTGCCGCCGTCGGCGTAGAGCGTGCCCGGGTCGCTCGTCCACCGGTCGAACCCCGGCGGGCAGAACCGGTCGCCCGTGGTGACCAGGGCCGTCGAGCGCTCAGGGGAGGCCGTCAGGTAGCCCGCGGCCAGCTCCAGCGCCGCCAGCCCCCCGTTGGACATCTGCCGCACGTCGAAGGCCGGGCACCCGGCGCCGTCGCCGAGGGCGACCCGCTGCACGTAGGAGGCGGGCGCCCACATGTCGTGGCCCTGGTGGTAGGTCGAGGCGTGCAGCACCAGGTCGGCCCGGTCGGTCCCGGCCCGGCGCAGGGCCAGGCGGGCGGCGCGGGCGGCCATCTCCGGGCCCGCGTCGCCCGCGGACACGCACACGGACTCGATCTCCGTGCGCCACACCGCGCTGCTCCTGCACTCCCCCGCGCGCACGGCCTCCTCGACCGGCGTGGCCGGGGGCAGCCAGCGCCCCGTGCCCGCGACGTACAGTTCTGAGAACCTCACTGTTGTCTCCGGATTCCTCTGTTCGGCCCCGTCAGGGGAACATGTCCTGGAGGAGCGACGTGTCGTGCTTGGCGCCGGCGAACCGGGAGTCGGCGAGGACCTCGCGCAGCAGCCGCGTCGTGGTGTGCACGCCGTGGCCCGCCACGCGGAACTCGCTCAGCGCCCGGTCCATGCGCGCGATGGCGGTCCGGCGGTCCGGGCCCCACACCACGACCTTGGCCAGCAGCGAGTCGTAGTCGGGCGTGACCGTCCACCCCGCGCGGGCGTGGGTGTCCACCCGGGTGAACGGCCCGCCCGGCGTCTCGAACTCGGTCAGGGTGCCCGGGGTGGGCGCGAAGCCCCGCCGGGGGTCCTCGGTGTTGATCCGGCACTCGATGGCCGCGCCGCGCGCGGGTATCCGGTCGGTGTCCAGGGGGATCCCGGACGCGATCCGGATCTGCTCGCGGACCAGGTCCACCCCGGTGACCATCTCGGTGACCGGGTGCTCGACCTGGATGCGGCAGTTGATCTCGATGAAGAAGAAGTCCTCGCCGTCCACCAGGAACTCGAAGGTCCCCGCCCCGGTGAACCCGACGGCCAGGGCCCCGCGCACGGCGGCCTCGCACATGCGCTCCACCGTCTCCGGGGCCAGGCCGGGGGCGGGGGTCTCCTCGATGAGCTTCTGGTGCCTGCGCTGCACCGAGCAGTCCCGGGCGCCCAGGTGCACGCCGTGGCCGTGCTCGTCGCACAGCACCTGGACCTCCACGTGGCGCGCCGACTCCACGAAGCGCTCCAGGTAGACCCGGCCGTCGCCGAAGGCCGCCCGCGCGCCCGCGACGCACTCGCGGAAGGCGCGGGGCAGGTCGCGCGGGTCGTGCACGACGCTCATGCCGCGCCCGCCGCCCCCGGCCACGGCCTTGACGATGACGGGGTAGCCGACGGCGGCGGCCACCTCCCGGGCGGTGGCCACGTCCGGCAGGGACCCCGGGCTGCCGGGCAGGACCGGCAGGCCCGCCCGCTCCATGATGATCCGCGTCCCGGCCTTGTCGCCCAGCCGCGACATCACCCCCGGGGGCGGGCCGATGAACGTCAGCCCGTTGGCCTGGCAGACCTCCGCGAAGTCGGGGTCCTCGGACAGGAACCCGTACCCCGGGTGGACGGCCTGCGCGCCGGTCTGGAGCGCCGCCTCGACGACGGCGGGGATGTTGAGGTAGCTCTTGCGGGCCGCCGCGGGGCCGATGGTGACCGCCTCGTCGGCGAAGCGCGCCACCGCCGAGTCCCGGTCGGCGCTGGAACACGCGGCGATCGTGCGGATGCCCATCTCACGGCAGGTGCGGGCCACCCGCAGGGCGATCTCACCCCTGTTGGCGATGAGGATGCTCCCGATCATGTGTGAACTCCTTCCGCGCTAGCGCGACTGCTCCGGCACGACGGACACGAGCGGCCGTCCGTAGTCGACGGGCTCGCCGTTGGGGACCAGGACCTCCACGACCCGCCCCCGCACGTCCGCCTCGATCGGGTTCATCAGCTTCATCGCCTCCAGGATTCCGATCTGCTGACCCTTCTCCACGAGGTCGCCGGGGGAGACGAACGGCGGAGCCCCGGGCTCGCCCGCGTGGTAGAAGGTGCCGACCATGGGCGCGGTGACGTGCCACAGGCCGTCCTCCTCCGGGGCGGTCGCGGCCTGGGCCGCCCGTCCGGCCGCGGTCCCGGGAGCCGGGGCCGCGGCGGGGGCCTCCGCCGCCGCGGGCGCGGCCCACTCCAGCTCCACGACCGTGTCGCCGGAGCTGATGCTCAGCCGCCGCAGGGGCCCGCCCGCGTCGCGCGCGAGCTCGGCCGCCCGGCGGCACAGCTCGGCCGCCGCCGGGTGCGCCCCCTCCCCGTCGGGTGCGGTCCTGTCCGGCGTGGTCCTGTCCGGTGTGGTCCTGTTGTGAGCGGTCATCGTGCCGACCTCCTGATCGGGTTCCTTCCGATGTCGCGGAAACGCTTCCTGCGCCGTTCCAGCAGTTCCTCGCCGGTGTGGCCGTCGAGTTCCGCCAGCGCCGTCCGCAGCGCCCCGTGCAGCAGCTCCGCCGCCGCCACGGGGTCGGTGTGCGCGCCCTGTCCCGGTTCGGGGACGACCGCGTCCACCGCGCCCATGCGCAGCAGCTCCCGCGCGTCCAGGCGCAGCGCCGCGGCCGCGTCCTGGGCCATGGCCCCGTCGCGCCACAGGATCGCCGCGCAGCCCTCGGGGCTGATCACCGAGTAGACGGCCGACTCCAGGCACAGCACCCGGTCGGCCACGCCCAGGGCCAGGGCTCCCCCGCTGCCGCCCTCGCCGGTGACGACGCTGACCACGGGCACGGGAAGCTGCGACATCAGGCGGATGGTCTCGGCGATGGCCACGGCCTGGCCGCGCTCCTCCGCCTCCAGGCCCGGGTAGGCGCCCGGGGTGTCCACGAGGGTCACCACCGGCACGCGCAGCTTGGCGGCCAGCCGCATCAGCCGGGCCGCCTTGCGGTAGCCGTCGGGGGAGGGCATCCCGAAGTTGCGCGCGATGCGCTCGCCGGTGGTGTGGCCCTTCTGGTGGCCGATCACCATCACGGTGCGCCCGTCGAGCCGCCCCATGCCGCCGACGATCGCGGGGCAGTCGCCCGCGATCCGGTCCCCGTGCAGCTCCTGGAAGCCGTCCAGGAGGTGGTGGACGTAGTCGAGGGCGGTGGGCCTGCCCTCGTGGCGCGCGGTCCGCACCGACTCCCAGGCGTCGCGCGCGGGAAGGTCCTCGAACCGGCGCACCAGCCCGCCGCCGTCCGGGGCGGGCCCGTTCCCGGACCCGCTCAGCCCCACCAGCCCGGCCAGGGCCGGGCGCAGCTCCGAACGGGGGCGGACGTCGTCCACCAGCCCCTTGGACAGCAGGAACTCGGCGGTCTGGAAGCCCTCGGGCAGGGTCTGCCCGATCGTCTGCGCGATGACCCGCGGCCCCGCGAAGCCCATGCGGGCGCCGGGCTCGGCGATGATGACGTCGGCCAGCGTCGCGAACGACGCGGCCACGCCGCCGAACGTGGGGTCGGTGATCACCGAGACGGTGAGCACGCCCGCCAGGTCCAGCGCGGCCAGGGCCTGGCTGGTCTTGGCCATCTGGAGCAGCGACAGCACGCCCTCCTGCATCCGCGCCCCGCCGGACGCGGTCACCAGCACCAGGGGCGTGCGGGTCTCCAGCGCGGCCTCGGCGGCGCGGACGATGCCCTCGCCCACGGCCGTGCCCAGGCTGCCGCCCATGAAGGCGAAGTCGAGCACGCACATCACGACGGGGTGCCCCTCGACGGTGCCGGACGCCAGCAGCAGCGCGTCGCGCAGCCCGGTGTCCCTGCGCGCCTCGCGCAGCCGGTCGGCGTAGGGACGCAGGTCCGCGAACTCCAGGGGGTCCTCCGGCAGTTCGGGGACCTCGATCGGTTCCGCGGAGCCCTCGTCGAGCAGCTGCGCGAGCCGCTGGGGTCCGGTGAGCCGGGAGTGGTGCCCGCACGCCGAGCACACCCCCAGTTCGCGCTGGAACCTCTTGCCGTACAGCAGGGAGTCGCAGTTGGCGCAGACCGTCCAGTCGGTGAGCCGGGCCCTCGGGGCCGTCTCGGTCATGTGCGTTCCTCCTTCTTCCACTGGTCGCCGGTCCCGGCGGATCCGCCGGGAGGCGGTAGGGGTCCGCCGGGACCGGGTTCCGGCCCCGGGGGGACCGGGAAGTGCAGTAGGCCGTACGCGGCCAGCGCCCGCCCGACCCGGCGCAGCCCCGCCAGCAGGAGCTGACGGGCCCGCCGGGCCGGGAGGCGGCCTCGCGCCGCCATGGGGTGCCCCCTTCTCAGAAGGAGGCCCTGACCTCGTACACCTCGAAGAAGCGCTCGCGGTCGCGGTCCTGGTAGGGGCGCAGCGGCGAGGTGGCGCCGCGGTGGTCGGCCCCGCCCTCCCACTTCTGGAAGGCGGCCAGGCTCTCCCACTCGCTCATCACCAGCAGGCGCGCCCCGTCGTCGCAGGCCGCGAGCAGCTCGTTGCCCAGGAGCCCGGGGGTGCCCTCCAGCTCGCCGCTGATGGACCGGTAGGCCTCCTCCACGGCGCCGGGCGCGTCCTCGGGCGCGCGGTGCCAGATCAGGACCCGGGCCCGCCCGCTCACCGGCGGCCGCCGACCAGCTCGTGGACGACGTTCATCGTGTGCATCGCGCCGCCGCGCCGGTAGGGGTGCAGCTTGGTGCGGTGGGTGACGTGCTCGTCGCTGTGCTCGAACTCGCGGAAGCGCTCCTCGTCCACCCAGTCGCTGACGACGTAGTAGACGCTCTCCTCCTCGCTGTCGCGCAGCAGCCACTGGCCGAGGTTGGCGGGGTGGCCGGTGATGACGCCGCCGATCGACAGCCAGGTGTCCTCGAACCCCTTCTCCATGCCGGGGTTGATCTCGAAGCGCAGCAGGACCCGGAACACGCTCTTCTCCTCGCTCATGTCAGATGCCCCCGTCCACGGGCACGGACGCCCCGGTCACGTAGCGGGACAGGTCGCTGGCCAGGAACAGCACCACGTCGGCGACCTCCTCGGGGGCGCCCAGGCGGCCCAGGGAGGTCAGCTCGCGGTACCGGGCCTGGAGCTGGGCGTACCTCTCCGGCGGCAGCTTGGCGGCTTCCTCGGTCTCGATCACGCCCGGCTCCACGACGTTGACGCGGATCCCCCGCCTGCCCAGCTCCTTGCACAGGGACCGGGACAGGCCCAGCAGGCCCGCCTTGGCGGCCGTGTAGTGGGCGCGGGTGGGGATGCCGACCGTGGCCACCCGGGAGCCGATGTTGACCACCGACGCGCCCTCGCCCATGAGGGGCAGGGCGGCCTGGGTCACCAGGAAGGCGCCGGTGAGGTGGGTGTCGATCACCCGGTGCCACTCGTCCTCGGCCAGCTCGTCGTAGGGGACGTGGCTGATGACGCCCGCGTTGTTGACGACGGTGTGCAGGCTCCCGTAGCGGGTCCGGCACTCCTCGACGAGGCGGTCCACATCCTCCTTGGAGCGCACGTCGGCGCGGACCAGGTGATGGTCGCCGGGGATCTCCTTGAGCTCGGCGGCCAGGTCGCGCACCGCCTCGCTCTCGTTCACGTAGCAGGCGGTGACGTTGGCCCCGGCGCGGGCCAGGGTGAGGGCGACGGCCCGGCCGATCCCGCGGGACCCGCCGGTGACCAGGGCGTTCTTCTCGGACAGTGAGGTGTTCATGGGTTCCTCGTCGTGTGTCGGGTTGGGGGCTCTCAGGCCAGGACCGCGGCCAGCAGCAGCGCGTTGCACAGCAGTGCCAGGACCGACAGCCCGGTACGGACGGCGTTCCAGTCCCGCCACCTGCGGCGCGGGTCGACCGACTCCCAGTCCTCGGGCAGGGCGTCCGGGTCCAGCGCGGCCACCCACCGGTTGATGGGGACGTTCCTGGTCAGGGACACGGCCATGGCCGCCACCAGCAGCACCGCCGCCGCCCCCGCCAGCCCCCGCGCCAGGGGCGCGGGTGCGGCGAGGACCAGCAGCAGGTCGGCGAGCAGCGCGGTGACCAGGCAGATCGGCATGAAGGGGTCGAAACGCGAGACCAGGAACATGTGCACGGGCACGTACTGCTCCCGGGGGAGGCGGAGCAGCAGAGGGGCCCCGCCGAGGAAGGCGATCATCATGCCACCGGCCACCAGACCGTTGCCGACCATCGCGAACGGCAGAAGAATCCAGGCCATGCTCAACTCCAGTCGGAGCCGTCCGGCCCGGGGCCGCGGCCGAGCAGGCCGCGGCCCCGGCCTCAGGACGGCGGGTTCTGTGCGGCCTTCTCGACCCTGTCCTTGATGTGGGGCATCTGCTCGGCGGTGTTCCTGGCGATGTGCGCGGCCATGGCCTCGTCGTCGAAGGGCATCTCGTCCTTGACGTGGAACTCCTGCACCCAGCGCATCCGCACGCCGCCGCCGTCGGCGGGGGTGTACTCCCAGAAGATGTTCATGAACTCGAACGGCCCGGTCTCGATCCGCCGCGCCCTGACGGTGCGCGAGGCCCGGTCGGGGGTCCGCTCCGACACCCAGCTCCAGACCTTGCCGTCCGCGTCGGGGTGCAGGGCCAGCCGGAAGCGGACGGTGTCGCCGTCGCGCTCCAGGATCCGGGCCTCGGCGTACTCGGTGAACAGCTCCGTCCACGACTCGACGTCGTTGGTCATGTCCCAGACCAGGTCCATGGGGGCGTCGATGACGACGGAGGCCTCCGTGCGCCCGCTCACGAGCCCACCACCTCCAGGCGCCGGTTGACGTAGTCGACGAAGGCGCGCGGCGTCTCCAGCTCGCCGACGGCCTCCTCGGGCAGGGTGACGCCGAACTCCTTCTCGACCTTGTTGGCGATCTCCAGGACCGCCAGGGAGTCGTAGCCGAGGTCGGGGAAGGGGGTGTCGAGGATGTCGCCGTCGAGGTCGACTGTGTCGTCGACGCCCACGGCCTCGCGGGTGACCCGACGGAAGGCGTCGGTGTTGAACAGTGCCATCGTTAACCTCCAGTGACAGCGGGGCGGTTCTTGCTCTCGGGGCCGCGCACCACCAGCGCGGAGTTGAAGCCCCCGTAGCCGCGGGCCAGGACCAGCGCGGTGCGCACGTCGGCGGCGCGCGGCTCGCCGCGGACCAGGTCGATGTCGCATCCGGGGGCGAGTTCGGTGACGCCCGCCGTGGGCGGGAGGACCCCGTCGCGGCAGGCCAGGAGGGCGGTCGCGGTGTCCAGGGCCCCGGCGCCCGCCGACAGGCGCCCGGTGAGCGCCTTGGGCGCGGTCACCGGCACCCCGCGGGGGCCGAACACGGCGGTGATCGCCTCGGCCTCGGCCCGGTCCAGCTCCGGGACCCCGGCCGCGTCGGCGAAGACCGCGTCGACGTCGCCGGGGGAGAGCCCGGCGTCGTCCAGCGCGGCCCGCGCGGCCTGCTCCAGGGTCGGCGGCCGGCCGCCGCCGGGCCGGGGGTCGAAGGTGGCCGCGTAGCCCACGACCGAGCCGTGGTCGGTGCCGCGTCCGCGCCGCCGCGCGCCCTCCTCGGTCTCCAGGACGAGGATCGCCCCGCCCTCGCCGATGACGTGTCCGCTGGCGTCGGCGCCGAAGGGCAGGAAGGCCCGCGCGGGGTCGTCCCGGGTGCTCAGACGGCCGGTGGGGATCTGCGAGACCAGCCCGGCGGGGGACATCGGCGACTCGGAGCCGCCGACCAGCACCAGGCTCTGCCCCTGGGAGAGCACGCGGCGGCCGTGGCCGACCGCGTCCAGGCCCCCGGCCTGGTCGGCGACGAGCACACCGCAGTGGCCGCGGAGCTTGTGCCGGATGGACAGCTGCCCGCTGGTCGCCGCGTAGAACCACGCGATGGACATGTAGGCGCTCATGTGCTCGGGCCCGTTGCTCCACAGGTTCTCCAGCTCGCGCTGGCCGAACTCCACGCCCCCGGTGCTGTTGGCGGTGACCACGCCCAGTTCGTACTCGGGCAGCTCCGAGGGGTCGGCCCCGGCGTCGTCCAGCGCCTCCCTCGCGGCCGCGAACGCCAGGTGGCTCATGGTCGAGGTCTCGACCAGCAGCCTGCTGGGGACGTGCTCGGCCGGGTCGATGTCGACCTCCCCGGCCAGGGTCACCGGGTAGGGCGAGCAGTCGAAGCGCCGGATGCGGTCGATCCCGCTCTTGCCCGCCAGGGTCGCGGCCCAGTAGGCCTCGGTCCCCATGCCGTTGGGGGCCACCACCCCCATCCCGGTCACGCGTACGGCGCTCATGCGGAACCTCCTCTCGGCGCGGTCACGACGATCGCGCTCTGGAAACCGCCGAAGCCGCTGCCCACCGACAGGGCCGTGTCGGTGCGGTGCTCGCGGGCGGTCAGCGGGACGTAGTCCAGGTCGCACTCGGGGTCACGGGAGTGCAGGTTCGCGGTGGGCGGGACGACGTCGTCGCGGATCGCCAGGGCGCAGGCGGCGACCTCGATGGAGCCGATGGCGCCGAGGGAGTGGCCGACCATCGACTTGATGCCGCTCATCGGCGTCGTGTAGGCGTGCTCGCCCAGGACCGTCTTGACCGCGGCGGTCTCGTGGCGGTCGTTCTGCCTGGTGCCCGAGCCGTGGGCGTTGACGTAGTCCACGTCCTGCGGGGCGACGCGCGCCTGGTCCAGCGCCACGCGGATGGCCTCGGCCATCTCGCGGCCGTCGGGCTTGAGGCCGGTCATGTGGAAGGCGTTGGCCCGCGTCGCGTACCCGCTGATCTCGCAGTACACGTGCGCGCCGCGCCGCCGGGCCGACTCGGTGCTCTCCAGGACGAACATCGCCGCGCCCTCGCCCAGCACGAGCCCGTTGCGCCCGGCGTCGAAGGGGCGGCAGGCCTCGCCCGGGTTGTCGTTGGTGGTCGAGGTGGCGCGGATGGCGTCGAAGCAGGCCACCGTGATGGGCGAGATGGGCGCCTCGGTGGAGCCCGCGACGACGACGTCGGCGCTGCCCTCGCGGATCAGCTCCGCGGCGTAGCCCAGGGCGTCGATGCCCGACGTGCACCCGGAGGAGACCACGGAGGCCGCCCCCTCGGAGCCGCAGGCCCAGGCGACCTCGCGGGCCATGGAGCTGGGGGTGAAGTAGTCGTAGATGTGCGGCACCGCGTACTCGTGGTCCACGAGCCACTTGCGCCCGCCGTCGCTGACGACCGTGTACTCCTTCTCCAGGCCCATCGTGCAGCCGACGGCGTTGCCGACGGTGACGGCGGTGCGGTCGGGGCGCAGCTCCTCCACCGACAGGCCGCTGTCGCGCAGGGCCTCGCCAGCGGTGACCACGGCGAACTGCGTCGCCCGGTCCATGCGCCGCACCTCCTGGGGCGTGAGCCCGGCGCGGACGGGGTCGAAGTCGGCCTCGGCGGCGATCTGGCACCGGAAGCCCGTCGGGTCGAAGAAGGTGATGCCGCGCGTGGCGGTGCGCCCCGCGGTCAGGCACTCCCAGAACGCGTCGCGGCCCACCCCGCCCGGGGCGATGACCCCGATGCCGGTGACGGCCACCCCGCCGCCGCTCATCGCGCGCCCCCCACCTGGGAGGCGGGCCCCTCGGCGGGGACCGGAAGCTGTTCCAGGTCGACGTGGCCGAGTTCGGGCCGGGGGGCCAGCGGGCCCAGGTGGAAGACGGCCCGGGCGGTCTCCGCGCCGTCGTTGCGGATGCGGTGGCGCTCCCCGACGGGCACCACGAGGGCGTCCCCGGCGGCCAGCTCCACCTCCCGCGTCCCCACGCGCATCACCACCGCGCCCTGCACGACGTAGACGAACTCCTCGGAGTGCGGGTGGGTGTGCTCGCACACGTACTCACCGGGACCCAGGGTCAGCGTGCCGCCGAATCCCGAGGTGGACCCGACCGTCTTGGGGCTGAGCAGGACGCGGACCTCGCCGCCGCGCCTCCGGTCGGCCGGGATGTCGCCCTCCGAGACCCTCACCACGGGAACGGTGGCCATGGGCACCTCCTTTTCCTCGGGCGCTCGCGCGCCGTCGCCTATTTGTCGGGAGTCCACGAGTAGAAGACCTCGGCCATGGCGTCTCGGGGCTCTTTCCACGCCGGGTCGTAGGGGTTGATGAATTGCGCGAGCCGGTGGTGGATCTCCTCGTACAGGGGGTGGCTGCGCGCCTGGTAGAGATTTCCGGTGATGCTCTGGTCGGCCTCCACCAGGTGGAAGTAGAGGTCGTGGAACCGGAACAGGGTGCGCCGGTCGACGCCGATCATGTGCGGGAGTTCGGTCGCGTCGGAGTCGGCGAACACCTTGGCGACGTTGTCTGCGTCAGCAGGGTTCATGCGCGCGACGATCAGTGTTCGGTGCATGCCTGGGTCCTCTCCACGGGCTGTGGGTGTGACCGGATCAAGCGGTCCAGCAGTGAGGTTCGCAGGCGCTGGTCGTAGCTCCTTAAATGCGCGGCAGGAGCGGCACCAGTGATCCTCGACGCCGTTCCCAGGCGGAATCGAACAGCGAATGGGTTATTGGAGCCCGAGGGAAATCCGTCGAATGGGAGCGGGGTGTCACCGATGATCGTTCCGGTGCTGGGAATCGTCGCCGTCGTGGGGAGCGGCATCGTCGCGGGCGTCTTCTTCGCCGTCGCCGTGAGCGTGCTCCCCGCTCTGCGCGTGATGCCGATGGGCCCCTACATCGAGCTGCACAAGCGGCTCGGCAAGGGGTACCACCCGTCCATGCCGCTGGTGGTCTCCGCCGCGGCCCTCGCCGACCTGGCCCTGCTCTTCGCGGCGCCCGGCCTGTCCGTCCGAGTCCTCTTCGGCGCGGGGCTGCTGGCGCTGGTCGGCGTGCAGGTGGTCTCCCAGTTCGGGAACGTGCCGATCAACCGCAGGGTGAACGCGGTCGACCCCGACGACCTGCCCGAGGGGTGGCCCGACCCGCGGCCGTCCTGGCAGGGCTGGCACACGGTGCGCACCGTGTGCGCCGTCGGCGCCCTGCTCGCCAACGCCGCCGCCGTCGCGCTCGTCCCGGCAGCGTGAGCACCGCCACCGCGGCGCCCGCGCGCACCCGCCGCGTCCTGGCCACCGTCCTGACGGCGGCCTTCATGACGCAGGCCGGGGTGACCGCCGTCAACGTCGCGGTCCCCGCCATCCGGGAGGACCTGGGGGCGGGGGCGGCCGTGTCCCAGTGGATCCTCGCCGGGTACACGCTGCCGTTCGCGCTGCTGCTCATCCCCGGCGGCAGGCTCGGGGACCTGCTCGGGCGCCGCCGCGTCTTCCTGGCCGGAGCCGCCGGGTTCACCCTCGCCTCCGTCCTCGCGGCGTGCGCGCCGGGGACCGCGACCCTGCTCACCGCCCGGGTCGTCCAGGGCCTCTTCGCCGCCGTGATGGGCCCGCAGGTGCTGGCCGTCCTGCGCTCGGCCGTCCCCGAGGGGCGGCGGGGCGCCGCCCTGGGCGCCTACTCGGCGGTGATCGGCCTGGCCACGGTCGGCGGCCCGGTGCTGGGCGGGGTCCTGGTGCAGTTCGCCCCCCTCGACCTGGGCTGGCGCGCGGTCCCGGCGCTGAACGTCCCCCTCGGACTCCTCGTCCTCGCCGGAGGGCTCGCCCTGCCCCGGGGAGGCGGACGGGGCAGGGGCGGGATCGACGCGCCGGGCGTGCTCATGGCGGGCGCGGCCCTCCTGCTGCTGCTGTACCCGCTGGTCAACGGCGGCCAGGGCGGGTGGCCCTGGTACGCGTGGGCGATGCTCGCGGCCGCGCTGCCCGCCACCGCGCTGTTCGCGGCGGCCGAGTACCGCCGGGAGCGCCGGGGCGACCTGCCGCTGGTCCCGGTCACGCTGTTCGCCAACCGGGTGTTCACCGCGGGCCTGGCGGTGACCGTGGTGACCGCAGCCCTGGTGGGCGGGTTCTTCCTGGTGTTCGTGATCTACCTCCAGGAGGGCGCGGGCCTCACACCCGGCATGACCGGCCTGGTGGTCTGCCCCTGGGCGCTGGGCACCGCCGCGGCCTCGGCCCCCGCGATCCGGCTGGCGCGCGCCCGGGGCCGCTCCGTCCTCATGGCCGGGAGCGCGGTCATGGCGGCAGGGATGGCGGCCCTCGGCCTGCTCGTGTCCGGGGCCCCGGACGGCCCGCCGCTGGGCTGGACCATGGCCGCCCTGCTGGTGGTGGGCGCGGGCATGGGCCTGGTGAGCGCCCCGATCATGGACGTGGTCCTCACCGTGCTCCCCGAGGCCGACGCCGGAGCCGCCGCCGGGGTGTTCACCACCTTCAAACAGGTCGGCGCCGCCCTGGGGGTCGCCCTGCTCGGCGGCCTGTTCTTCGCCGTGCTCGGCGGCCCGGACGGCGCCCCCGCCGCCCACGCCGACGCCATGGCCGCCACCATCGCCTGCGAGGCGGCCGCCTGCCTCCTCGTCGGCGCCCTGCTGTTCCTGATGCCCTCCCACGGACCGAGGAAGTGACGGAGTTGACCCCACGGCCCATCGCGCTGATGTTCCCCGGACAGGGTTCGCAGCACGTACGCATGGGCGCCGGCCTGTACGGCGCCGACGCGGCCTTCACCGCGACCATGGACGAGGTCTTCTCCCTGCTGGGCGGGGAGGGCGCGCGCGTCCGGGACGACTGGCTGGGGCGCACCGACCTGCCACGGGAGTCCTTCGACGACGTCGCCCGCGCCCAGCCCCTGCTGTACGCGGTGGGGTGCGCGCTCGGGCGGGCCGTCCTGGACCTGGGCCTGGAACCGGCCGCGCTGATCGGCCACAGCGTCGGCGAGATGGTGGCCGCGACCCTGGCCGGGGTGCTCGACCTGTCCGACGGCGTCGCGCTGATGCGCGACCGCGTGGAGGCGCTGCGCGACAGCCCGCCCGGCGCGATGCTCGCGGTGGCCGCCTCCGCCGAGGAGCTCGCCCCCCGCCTGCGCGGCGACGTGGTCGTGGGTGCCGTCAACGCGCCCCGGCAGACGCTGCTCGCCGGTCCGGCGGAGGAGGTGGAGCGGGTCCGCGAGGAACTGCGCGCGGACGGGATCACCTGCCGCCCCGCCCGTTCCCAGCAGGCCTTCCACAGCCCCGTGCTGGAGCCCTTCGTGCGGGGGTCGGCCGCCGCCTGGGGGAGGGTGGGACTGCGCGCCCCGCGCCTGCCGGTCTACTCCGCGCGGCTGGGCGCCCCCCTGACCGCCGACCACGCCCGCGACCCCCGGTTCTGGGCCGGTCAGCCCTGCGAGCCGGTGCTGTTCTGGCCCGCGCTGGACCGGCTCCTGGCCGACCGCGACGTCGTGCTGCTGGAGGCGGGGCCCGGCCAGGGGCTGAGCACGATCGCCCGCCGCCACCCGGCCGTGGCCGGGGGGCGCAGCGCCGTCGTGCCCCTGCTCCCGGCCCGCCCGCGCCACACGTCCGAGGACCTGGACGCCTTCACGGCCGCGGTGCTGAGACTGCGCGCGGAGGGGCACGCCCCTCGTGCCCGCGGTGTAGTGCCGGCCGCGGCCGTACACCTCCCGGCCCACTCCGACTGACAACCGCCGGGCGACGACAGGAGCGCGAGCGCCCTCCTACCTTCCGGGAAGGGCTGCGGGCGGTCCTCCCTCCCATCCCCCGCCCCAGCCCGTCCCCGGCCGGAACCGGCCCGCGGGTCCTTCGACACGTCATGGAGTGAGTGTTCATGAGCATCACCCGACGCGACACCCTGCGACTGGCCGCGGGGGCCGCGGCCTCGATCCCGCTGGCCGGCGCGGTGGCCTCCTGCTCGGGCGGCGGGGGCGGAGGCGGAGGCGGCGGCGACAACCAGACCGAGGGCAGCACCGGCAGGCTCCTCCAGAGCGCCGCGGACCTGCCCGAGCCGGGCACGGTCCCGCTGCCGGTCCCGCCCGTGCTCGAACCGGTCAGCAGCGACGGCTCCGAGGACCGCTACCTCATCACGCAGCGGTCGGGCGAGGCCGAGATCATCCCCGGTCTGACCACCGAGGTGTGGGGCTACGAGGGCGTCTTCCCCGGCCCCACCATCGTCTCCCGCTCCGGCCGCCGCACGGTCGTCGAGCACCGCAACGAGCTCCCCGTCCCCGTCGTCGTCCACCTGCACGGCGGCAAGACCCCGCCCGAGCACGACGGGTACCCCACCGACCTGATCCTGCCCCGGAGCGGGTGGGACACCCGCGGCGGCCACGCCGGGGACGTCACCGAGGGCAGCCGGGTCTACGAGTACCCGCTGGAGCAGGCCGCCGCCACGCTCTGGTACCACGACCACCGCATGGACTTCACCGGACCGCAGGTCTACAAGGGCCTGGCGGGGTTCCACATCGTCCACGACGACGAGGAGGAGGCCCTGCCCCTGCCCAAGGGCGACCGGGACGTGCCGCTGATGATCTGCGACCGGGCCTTCGACGAGGACGGCTCCTTCCTCTACCCCGCGCGCTCCCCGGACCTGGCGGGCGAGCCCGGTGTGGACAACCAGTACATGTCGGGCGTGCTCGGCGACGCCATCCTCGTCAACGGCGCGCCCTGGCCCTACATGGAGGTGGCCAACGTGCGCTACCGCCTGCGCCTGCTCAACGCCTCCAACGCGCGCCGCTACGAGCTGGCCCTGGACCCGCCGCCCGAGGACGGCGCGTCCTTCACCCAGATCGGCAGCGACGGCGGGCTGCTGGGCGCGCCCCTCGGACACGAGCGGATCGAGATCGCCCCCGCCGAGCGCTTCGACGTGGTCGTGGACTTCTCCGCCTACTCCGTGGGCACCGAGGTCGTCCTGGTCAACGGCTACGGCGAGGGCGGGACCGCCGAGGTCATGCGCTTCCGGGTGACCTCGGAGGCGACCGACGACACCGAGGTGCCCGAGGTCCTCTCCGACTTCCGGCAGCTCACCCGCGCCTCCGCGGCCACCGAGCGCCGGGTGCGCTTCTCCCGGGAGGGGCGCAACACCCACGGCCCCGGCCCCAACCTGTGGACCATCAACGGCGAGACGTTCGACCCCGAGCGGATCGACTTCGAGATCCCGCTGGACTCCACGGAGGTCTGGCGGCTCACCACCAACGTCCACCACCCCGTCCACCTGCACCTGGTGCGCTTCCAGGTGCTCTCCCGCAACGGCGGCGAGCCCGGCCCCTACGACGCCGGGTGGAAGGACACCATCGACCTCGGCGACCAGGAGGAGGCCGAGATCATCGCGACCTTCAGCGGCTACCCGGGCAAGTACGTCTACCACTGTCACAACCTCGAACACGAGGACATGATGATGATGGCGAACTTCGGGGTGGTCTGACCCGCTCCCGGCCGCCCGGCCGGGAGCGTCCGCACCGCACCAGAAGAGGGATGCCATGAGAGCCGTCGCCTTCCGCGCCCCCGGACCCCCCGACGTCCTGGAGGTCCTCGACCTGCCCGACCCCGTCCCCGGCCCCGGCCAGGTGCGCGTCCGGGTGCGCGCCGCCGGGGTCCAGCCGGTGGACACCGCGATCCGCAGGGGCGCGCCCCTGGGCTTCCCGGTCCGCCTGCCGCAGGTCCTCGGCAACGACTTCGCCGGTACCGTCGACGCGGTCGGCGAGGGCGTGTCCGGGGTCGCGGCCGGGGACGACGTGATCGGCTGGGCCCTCATGGCCTGCTACGCCGAGTACGTGGTCGCGGGCGCCGACCAGTGCGTCCCCCGGCCCGCGGGGATGCCGTGGGAGCAGGCCGGGGTGCTCGCCTCCTCCGCCCAGACCGCGTCGAGCGCCCTGGAGGCGCTCGGGGTCGGGGAGGGCGACACCGTGCTCGTCCACGCCGCCGCCGGGGGAGTGGGCACCTTCGCCGTGCAGATCGCCCTCGCCCTGGGCGCCACCGTGGTCGGCACCTCGGGGGAGGCCAACGCCGACCACGTGCGCTCGCTGGGGGCCGTGCACGTCCGGCACGGCGAGGGGCTGGCCGACCGCGTGCGCGCGGCCGCCCCCGGAGGGGTGGACGCCGCCCTGGACATGGTCGGCGGGCCCACCCTGCGCCTGTCGGCCGACCTGGTCAAGGACCCCGCGCGGGTGGGCACCCTCGTCGACTACCCCACCGCGGGGGAGCTGGGCGCGGTCGGCATCCGCTCGCGGCGCTCGGCCGAGCGGCTGCGCGGGATCACCGCCCTGTACGGGGACGGGTCCCTGCGCGTGCACGTGTCCCGGACCCTGCCCCTGGCGGAGGCCGCCGAGGCGCACCGGCTCTCGGAGACCCGGCGCACCCGCGGCAAGATCGCGCTGCTCGTGTGAGGGCCCCGGGCCCGCCGCGCTCAGCCGCGGCGGGCCCGGCGGACCAGTGCCCGCACGGCCGTCACCAGGCCCACGCCCAGCCCTCCGGCGATCACGACGATCCACAGCACCTCGGGCACCATGTCCACCGCGAACATCGGGGTCAGCAGGGCCAGGGACAGCGCCGCCACCCCCTGGAACCGGTCGCGCCGGGCCCGGGCGTCCACGGCCAGCAGGGCGGCGGGCAGCAGCAGGACGACGGCGAGGAAGCCCGGCAGGCGCATCGCCTCGCCCGCGCCCGACGCCTCCAGGAACGGCATGAAGGCCACGTAGTCCACGAGCCAGAACGCCACGAACACGAACGCCGCCACCAGCCCGGCGCCGACCCACGCCAGGCGACCGGCGCCCGTGCGCGCGCCCGCCCCCCGGCCCAGGGACACCTCGGCCAGGTCCACCGCGTTGAACGGGGAGTAGACCGGGTACCGGCGGCGCCACACCAGCGTCGGCAGGGCGGCCACCTCCAGCCCCGCGTAGCCGATGGCCGCGTTGAGCAGGAGGGATCCCGCCGTGTAGGCGGCCAGGGCGTCGTGCAGGGGCCCCGTGCCCAGGCCGAACGGGTAGATCAGCACCGGCGCCTGGAGCAGCCCGGCGGGGATCCACGGGCTGACCGGCCCGAGCAGCCGGTCGCGCATCAGCCCGAACACCGCCACGTAGGCGGCGGCGATCAACGCCAGGTACAGCACCATCCGGCCGATGTAGGCGACCGGGTCGTCGTCCCAGGGCAGCCTGAAGTACAGGAGGATCAGGCCGCACAGCCCGGCCACGACCCTGAAGGCCGTGCCGCAGGGGCCCATGTCGCGGCCGATCACCCGCTCGCCGCCGCGGGCCCTCTCGGCCCTCTCCGATGTCTCGTCCGTGTTGACCACCGCTGCTCCTTGGGGCTCGACGCGAAACCGAGGGTCCCAGGACGCGCTGGAGGCCGGATCGACGATGCCTCGCGCGCGCCGGTGTAGGCGCCGGCGCCGGTGTACTCCTTGAGGAGGAGGGAAAGTGTCGGCCACGGATGTACGACCGGCCCGCGCCCACGGGGGTAGCGTTCGGGAACGCCCGTGAGACAGCCACAACAGGAGGAGACATGCGAGCGCTGAAGGCCATCGGCGCGGCGGCGCTGGGACTGGTCGCCGGGGGCGCCGTGGGGTTCGTGCTCTCGGAACTGGTCGCCATCCTCCTGCTCGTGCTCGGCGGCGGCGAGCTTCCGGCGTGGGCGCCCGGACTGCGCTACCTCATCGCGCTGTTTGCGGCCCTCGGCCTCATCTGCGCGCCCATGCTGGTCTCACGAGGGGAGCGGTAGATGCCACCGCGGTGGTTCCGGGGCCGCGCGGCCGGCCGCGCCCCCGCCCGGCCGGACGACACCCTGAACGACGTCGCCATCGCGGTGGTCGCGGCGGCGGCCCTCCTCATCGCCGAGGTGGTCTTCGCCCAGCGCCAGGGCGACCTCCTCCAGGCGCACAGCATGGGCCTGCTCCTGGTGGGCTCCGCCTCCATCGCCCTCCTGGGCCGCTGGCCCCTGGCCACCGCCGTGGTGGTGGGGCTGTGCCTGCCCCTGTACTACGTGACCGGGAGCACCGACGCCTGGCCCGCGTGGCTGCTGGTCTTCGTCGCCGTCATGCGGCTGGCCGCCACCGGCAGGCGCGCGGCGCCGGTGGTCACCATCCTCACGGCGGTCGCCGTCTTCACCGTGGGGGAGTCGCTGTCCTTCGAGCCGTGGCGGACGCTGACCGTCCTCGGGTGGATGGTCGTCATCGTCGCGACCGCCGAGATCAGCCGCGGCCGCGCCCTGTACCTGCGCGCCGTCGAGGAGCGCGCCGCCGAGGCCGAGCGCACCCGGGAGGAGGAGGCCCGCCGCCGCGCCACCGAGGAGCGCCTGCACATCGCCCGCGAGCTGCACGACGTCATCGCGCACAACATCTCCCTGATCAACGTGCAGGCGGCGTCGGCGGTGCACCGGCGCGACCCGGAGCGGGCCTACGCGGCCCTGGAGGCGATCAAGAGCACCAGCAAGGACACCCTGAGGGAGCTGCGCGCCACGCTGGGCGTGCTGCGCCAGGTGGACGAGGAGCGCTCCGGAGCGCCCGACGCCCCCGCGCTGGGCGTGGGCAGGCTGCCCGAGCTGGTGCGGCGCACCCGTGAGGCGGGCCTGGACGTGCGCTTCACCGTGGACGGGGCCGACGCCGCGTCCGACGCCGCAGCCGACACCGCGGCCGGGGACGCGGCGGTGCCGCTGCCCGCGCCGGTGGGCCTGGCCGCCTACCGGATCGTCCAGGAGTCGCTCACCAACGTGCGCCGCCACTCGGGCGGCGTGCGGGCCGACGTGGCCATCGACAACTCCCCCGGTGAGGTGACGGTGCGTGTGGCCGACGACGGGCCGGGCGCGGGCGCGCCGCACCGCGAGGGCAACGGGCTGCGCGGGATGCGTGAGCGGGTGGCGGTCCTGGGCGGGCGCTTCGAGGCCGGGCCCCTGCCCGGGGGCGGTTTCCAGGTGCGCGCGACCTTCCCCGTGGACTGAGCCGGGCCCCGCCCCTTCCCGGGCCCACCGCCACGGGACGGGGCCTTCTGGTACAACAGCGCTGTGCACCGGGCAATCGAGGGGGAAGCGTGATCAACGTACTGATCGCCGACGACCAGACGCTGGTGCGGGCGGGCTTCCGCTCGATCCTGGAGGGCGAGGACGACATCCGCGTGGTCGCCGAGGCCGCCGACGGCGAGGCGGCGGTGGAGACGGCCGTGCGCGAGCTTCCCGACGTGGTCCTGATGGACGTGCGCATGCCGGGGGTGGACGGCCTGGAGGCCACCCGGCGCATCGTCGCCGACCCCCGGCTCAAGGACGTCCGGGTCGTCATCCTCACCACCTTCGACCTGGACGAGTACGTGTACTCCGCGCTGCGCTCCGGGGCCAGCGGCTTCCTGGTCAAGGACACCGAGCCGATGGAGCTCATCCACTCCGTGCGGGTGGCCGCCCGGGGCGACTCCCTGCTCTCGCCCACGGTCACCCGGCGGCTGATCGCCGAGTTCGTGGACCGGATCAAGGAGCCGCCCCCCGCCGTCCAGCTCAACAGCCTCACCGAGCGCGAGCGCGAGGTGCTGGCCGGGGTTGCGGCCGGACTCAGCAACGAGGAGCTGGCCAAGCGCCTCGTCGTCTCGACCGCGACCGCCAAGACGCACGTCAGCCGGGTCCTGGCCAAGCTGGGCGCCCGCGACCGCGCCCAGCTCGTCGTGATCGCCTACGAGACGGGGACGGTCCGCCCCGGCTGGCTGTCCTGAGGCGGCGGGGACACGAAGAACCCGTGGTCCTCGGCCGGGCGCCGCAGCATCCGGTAGAGCGCGACCTGGCCCACCGCCATGAGCGGCAGCACGGGCAGGATCGCCACCCCGGTCAGCAGCAGGGTCCCGGCCGGAGGCGTGCCCAGGGGCAGGGCGAGGGCCGCCCCGGCCAGCAGGGGCACGGAGCCGATCGCCACGGCCGAGGTGTGCCGGGACAGGTGCGGGCCCGAGAGGCCGGAGGTGGCCGCCAGGGCCGCGGCCGGGACGGCGGCCACCGCGGCCAGCAGCAGCGGGCGGTCCACCGCCAGGCCCGCGCCCGGCACCAGGGCCAGGCCCGCGGCCACCGCCACCGCGGCCAGCCCGACCCGGGCCAGCACGCGGGTGAAGCGGGCGGCCTCGTCGGCTCCGGGCGCCGCGTCGGCCTCGGCCCGGGGGGAGGCGGCGTCCTCGGCCGGGACCAGCCGTTCCGCGCCGAAGGCCGCGCCTCGCAGCAGGAACAGGGCCACCACGGCCAGGGCGCAGGCCACGGAGAACGGCGTGAGCGGGTCGCCGCCCGAGAGCAGGCCGCCGATCACCAGCCCCCAGGACAGGGCCAGCACCCAGCTCCCGCCGGTCAGGGCGGCGTCGCACGCCGAGCGCCAGCGGTCGGTGTCCACGCGGGCCCGCAGCCACAGCCCCGCGTCGCGGAACAGCCAGCCCGCCAGGAGGGCGGTGAAGACGGCCCACATGCCGCCCTCGAACAGCACGTCCTTCATGGAGGGGAACAGCCCGGCGACCACGCCGACCGCGCCCACGAGCCACACCTCGGTGCCGAGGAAGTAGGGCGCGACCGCCGACACCAGGCGGCGCCGCTCCGACGGGGTGCGGGCCAGGTAGGGCGCCGACATGCCCAGCCCGACGTCGCACCCGGCGAGGACGAAGTAGCCGACGATCAGACCTGTCAGGAAGAGGACGGGGACGGTTTCCATACGGGTTCCCTGGGGTTGTGGGTCAGCGGACTGCGGGTTCAGAGGGGGTGGACCGGCGTGCGCCCGGCCTCCTCGTCCGGGGCGGCGGCCCGGGGCGGGGCGAGGGGACCCGCGTCGGGGCCCAGCCGCGCGAACCGCACGAGCAGCCAGGCGGTCACCGTGCCGAGCACGGCGAAGGCCGCGGTGAACAGGGAGAACGAGACGACGGCCGCCAGCGGGGACATGTCGGTCACCGCGTCGGCGGTGGTCAGGTGGTGGCGCACGGTCCAGGGCTGGCGCTCGGTCTCGCGGAAGACCCAGCCGCCGACGCTCGCGGCGTAGGGCAGCACCGGCACGACCGAGAGCAGGCGCAGGTGCCAGCGCCACCGGCCCAGCCCCCGGGCCAGCCAGACCCCCGCCGAGAGCAGGCACACCAGGAACAGCAGGGCCCAGGACAGCATCATGAGCAGGTCGCCGGACACGCCGATCATGTGGGCGGTGCTCGTCTCCCCGTAGGCCTCCTCGATGTCGGCGATCTGCTCGGCCGAGTAGGTGGCCCCGCTGGTGGGCGGACGCTGGCCGTACATGGCGAACTGCGCGCCGCCGCTGACCACGGTGGGGATCAGCGCCAGGAGGAGGAGCACCGTCCCGTGCCGGACGCCCCGGTGGAACATCCCGTCCGGGTCGGAGCCCCGGCGCAGGTGGTGGGCGCTGGCGGCCGCGACGACGGCGCCGCCCAGCAGCAGCGCGGACAGCGTCACGTGGGCGAAGGCCATGAGCGCCGACGGGTTGGCCATCAGGGCGGCGGGGTCGTCGAGCACGGCCGTCCCCTCCCGCACGGAGAAGCCCACGGGGTGCTTGAGGAAGCCGTTGGCGACCAGGACCCAGTAGGCGGAGGCGTACGCCGTGGCCGTGACGACCAGGAAGCACCCCCAGTGCGCCCACCGGCCCATGCGGTCCCAGCCGAGGATCCACAGGCCGAGGAAGGTGGACTCGACGAAGAACGCCCCCATGGTCTCCACGGCCAGGGGCGCCCCGAAGGTGTAGCCGAACACCTCGTGCAGGCCCGACCAGTTGAGCGCCAGCTGGAGCTCCATGACGATCCCGGACAGGATGCCCATCGCGTAGTTCAGCACGTACAGGCCGCCCCAGAACCGCACCGCGCGCATCCGGGCCGCGTCCCCGCGCAGGGTCGCCCGGAGCTGGCCGAACAGGACGTAGGGGGCCAGTCCGAGGGTGAGGGCGACGAACACGTAGTGGGTCGCCGAGGTCAGGGCGAACTGGAGCCGCGCCAGGAGGAGGGGGTCGTCGAGCATCGGGGCAGCCTTCGGGTGTCGGTGGGACCGTCGTGGGGCCATCGTCGCCGCGGGCCCGGCACCGCGGAATCACCCTGGAGTCGGCACCGGCGCTACAGCTGGGGAGGGGCGCGGGCCCGGGCTCCTACAGCCGGGGATGTAGGGGGGCCGCGAACGCCCTCCGCGAAGGCGGTTCCCGGTCGCCCGCGGGCCGCCGTCCCGCGCGCGGGCGCCTCCGGGAACGGTGGGTAACCGGTGACGCGGAGCAGCGGCGGGCACGGGGACACCTTCCGTCCAATCATCGGTTGGGGCTACGGCCGAGGGGGTACCAGAGCCTGAGTGAGCAGTCTGTCCTGTGCCCCTGGTGTCCGACTGGCCTCACGCTGTAGTCCGTCCAGCGCCTCCACGAGTCGCGAAAGCCGAGTTCAGGAGGGTGTGCCGCGGATTCCAACCATTCAGGGACGCGGTTCCACCCACCGCCTCGAAGCCGGGACTAGTGGTTTACAAGCGATGTGGATGATACTGCCCATTGTGCTGTTCCATAGGGTTTACCAACTGTGACAATAGGTTTTCAGAGGGGATGTCCGAGGAACAGCCGCAGGCAGGCTAGGAAGGCTAGGTCTTGGTCATCACGGGGGTCAGCGGTCACTTAAAGTTTCCTTTTCCGGCGAGGAAAGCGTGTGCTATCCTCCTCGCGGAAAAGACTGCTTTCAAGGGCTTTTTCGCAATGGGTGTCGACCGATTCTCCGCACCCGTGTGAAGTCCCCCCACCCAGGAAGTAGGCATGTCTCTTTTGAATCATTACAGAGAATCGATGCCGGAGGCCCACTACCACGACGACCTTGGAGACGCGGGGGGCGTGCGGTGCCTGGAGGTCCCCGCCGCCGTCGAGTTCCGACTGCTGGGCCCCCTCGAAGTCCGTATCGGAGGGCGCGAGGTCACCCCGAGCGCCCCCAAGCTGCGCCAGGTGCTCGCCCTGATGCTGCTGCGGAGCAACGCCCTGGTGCAGACCTCGGAATTGATCGACGAACTCTGGAGGGGCGCTCCGCCGCCGAGCGCGGTGCCCACCCTCCAGACCTACGTGTACAAATTGCGAAAGATTCTCAGGTCTGCGGGGGGCGATGTGGATATCCGCACCCGGCCCTCCGGTTACATGGTGTACGCACCCCGGGCCGAGATCGACATATCAAGGTTTGAGGGGTGTGTCAACGAGGGCAGGGAGGAATTCAACGCCGAAGACCTGGAAAACTCGGTCACCAGTCTCTCCGAAGGGCTGTCCGTCTGGCGGGGGTCGGCGCTGGCCGACGTCGAAAAGGGGGACATCCTCTCCTCGCAGGTCGCACGGCTGGAGGAAAACCGTATCCGCGCCATCGAATTGCGGATCGAGGTCGAGCTCCGTTTGGGACGCCACGAGGGGCTGGTCGGGGAGTTGCGGGCGCTCACCACGGCCCACCCCCTGCACGAGGGCCTGCACGCCAAACTGATGACCGCCCTGCACAAGGCGGGACGGCGCTACGAGGCGCTGGACGTCTACCGGGCCCTGCGCGAGACGCTCGTCCGCGAACTGGGGCTGGAGCCGTCGGCGGGCGTGCGCGCCATACAGCAGGAACTGCTCTCCAGCGAGAGGGTCCCCGAGGAGCCCGTGCCCCGGCCCCGGCGGCAGCGGCAGCGCTCCTTCGCCCACACCCCCGCCCAGATCCCGCCCGACATCCCCCATCTGCGGGGGTACGAGCGCGAGACGCGCATGATCGAGGAGCAGCTCTCCCGCGACAGCGCGGAGACCGCCTGCCGCGTCGTCTCGATCACGGGCATGCCCGGTGCGGGCAAGACGGCCCTGGCGGTGCGGGTGGCCCACCGCCTGCGCGGGCACTTCGGGGACGGCCAGCTCTTCGCCAAGCTCGGCGGCGACCAGGCCTTCCCCGTGGACCCGGGACACATCCTGGGCGGCTTCCTCGCCGCCCTGGACATCCCCGCCGACAGCATCCCCGACGACCTGGAGGAGCGCGGCAAGCTGTTCCGCACCTGCACGGCCGACCGGCGGGTCCTGGTGGTGCTGGACAACGCGGCCTCCGCCGAACAGGTGGAGCACCTCTTCCCCGGCAACGCGCAGTGCGGGGTGATCGTCACCAGCAGGCCGCACATCCTCCACGAGGCGCTCGCGGTCTCGCTCGACGGGCTCCACGAGAGCGAGGGGATCGAAGCCCTCAAGGGCATCGTGGGCGCCCAGCGGGTGGACCGGGAACCGCGCCAGGCCCAGGCGATCGTCCGGGCCTGCGGCGGACTGCCCCTGGCGATCAGGGTGGTGGGCGCGCGCCTGGCGGCGGTGCCCGGACTGCCGCTGTCGAGCATCGCCCGGGAACTGGACGACGCCGACCGGCGGCTGGACTACCTGCGTTTCCAGGGTCTGGACCTCCGGTCGCGCTACGACAGCAGCTACATGCATCTGCACGTGCGGGAGGCCAGCCTTTTCCGTATCCTCAGCATTCTCCCCGAGAACGTCTTCACCTCGACCCAGGTCGCTGAATTCCTGAGTTCCTCCGTCGAGGAGGTCGAACCCCTTCTCGTCCGCCTGGTGGAGCACCGTTTCCTCCAGGTGTGGGAACAGGGGCACAGGGCCGAGGTGCAGTACTACTTCCACGAACTCATCAAACTCTACGCACGCGAGCGAATGACGACCGAGAAGGACCGCTCCGGCGACGTCCTGCCCTGATCCGTCCCTTCCAGTACGCACATCCCCTGTTCCCGCGCCGACCCCACCGAGCCGGGAGGACCGCTCCTTCGCGGAACACGCCGTCCGCGCGACGCCCGTCCCCACCGGGCTCGCCGCCCGTGACGCCGGGGGCCGCCGCCATGCCCCGTACGGCCCCCGATGTTGCGTCCCGGCCCCGTTCAACGGGGCCGCGACCGCGACCGCGAGGCCAGGAACAGCCCCGTCGCGCATCCGACGAGCGCGAGGATGAGGGGCAGACCCCGTACGTGGAACGGCCCGTCGAAGGCCAGCACCCCGACGACGCCGATCACCTGGTCGAGCACCAGCCCCAGAAAGAACCCGCCGATCAGTCCGCCCACGGCGGCGAGTACCAGACGCACGGCTCCTCCTTCCGCTTGTTCTCCCTTTCCTGAAGGACGCTAACCGCGCGGATCGGCGACCCTCAACAGGCGCACGGTGGAAAAGCGAATGCGACTCACTGTGTACGCGGCGCTACGGAGCTACTCCGAAAGATGTACACGGCGCCTCCTCAATGGATTTCCAGAACGCCTTGAGGAGCATGCGATCCGCTTACGATTTACCGCTGCAAACCTGGGTCGGGCAGTCGGAACAGCGCGGTGACCACCGCGCACGACCGTGTGACCGAGTAAGGGATTGAGGTGCCGTGATGTCCGGCGTCGTTGGCGTGATCGACTTCGAACGAGACCTGGAACGGGATCGTCCGCTCCTCACCTCGCTGACCGCGACGATGGCCCACCGCGGGCCGGACGGGGAGGCGCTGTGGCTCTCCCCCCGCGCGGTGCTCGGCTACCGCGCCCTCGGTACCGGGTCCAACGCGGCGGGGCAGCCGTTCGGCGTCGAGGTCGGAGGGGCCACCGTGGTCGCCTGCGTCACCGGCTCCCCGACCGGCCTCGACGAGCTGGCCCGCCAGCTGCGCGCCACCCGGCACGGGGTGGCGCCCCGCGCGGTGGCCGCCGAACTCGTGGTCCGGGCCTACCTGGAGTGGGGCGAGGACTTCGTCCCGCGCCTGGGCGGCTCCTTCGCCGTGGCCGTCTGGGACGGGCGCACCGAGGAACTGCTCCTGGCCCGCGACAGGATGGGCGGGCAGACGCTCTTCCACGCCCCCACCCGCACCGGGATGGTGTTCGCCTCCGAGCGCAAGACCCTGCTCGCCCACCCCGACGTCCGGCCCGACGTGCACCTGGAGGGCCTGCGCGAGGTCATCGCGCACGCCCTGCCGCCGGGTCCGCTGTTCAACGGCTTCGGGCAGGTCGAGTCGGCCGAGGTCGCCCGCTACGGGCGGGCCGGGTGGCGGCGCCGGGCCTACTGGTCCCTGGAGCCCCGCCCGCACACCGACAACGTGCACGAGACCGTCGCCCGCGTGCGCGAGCTGCTCGTGGAGAGCGTGCGCCTGTCGGTGCCCGACGACGCCACCGGACTCGTGAGCACCCTGTCCGGCGGCATCGACTCCTCCTCCGTCGCCGCCCTGGTCGCCGCCGAGCTGCGCGCCAGGGGCGCGGGCGACCTGCGCACCTTCACCGTCGACTTCGCCGACGGGGAGTTCCAGCGCGACGCCGTCCGCGAGACCCGCGACGCGCCCTTCGCCCAGGCGGTCTCGGACCACATCGGTTCCCGGCACAGCCTGGTCGAGCTGGACGCGCGCCGCATCCTGGACCCGGACGTGCGCATGGGGCTCATGCGGGCCAAGGACCTGCCCACGCGCATCTACGACATGGACGCCTCCCAGTACCTCTTCCTCCAGCACGTGGTCGCCGCGGGCGGCAGGACCGCCTTCACCGGGGGCATGGGGGACCAGCTCTTCCACGGCGCCCGCTGGTCCACCGACCCGGGCCTGGTCGACTCGGGGACCTTCCCCTGGATCGCGCTCGCCCAGCGCCACGGCGCGGCCAACGGGTTCGGCACCCGGCTGCTCAACGAGGACCTGCTGCGCAAGCTCGACCTCCCCGCCTACTACCGGGACTCCTACGCCGAGAGCGTCGCCGAGGTCGACTTCCTCCCCGAGGACGACGAGCGCCAGCGCCGCATCCGGCGCCTGTCCCACCTCCTGCTGACGCGCTTCCGCACCGACGCCGGACTCTTCTCCTCGGTCGGCCTCCAGATGCGCGCGCCCATCAACAGCGTGGAGCTCGTCGAGTACGCCTACAACATCCCCGCGGCGATGCAGCGGCACGGCGACATCGAGAAGGGCCTGCTCCGGGCAGCCGTCGCGGACATGCTCCCCCAGGCCGTGGTGCGCAGGCCGCAGAGCGCCACGCCCGTCAGCAAGCACCCCGCCTACGCGCGGCGCCTCCAGGAGCACTTCACCGCGATCCTCGCCGACCCGGCGTCGCCGGTCCTGCCGCTCATCGACCTCCAGGCCGCGGCCCGGCTCGCCGACTCCCCCGACGAACTCCTCAAGAACCGCCTGAGCAGGGCCGACGTGGACACGGTCCTCCAGCTCAACCTCTGGCTCGACCACTACCGGGTCCGCCTGGCCCTCTGAGGGACGGGCCCCGCCGCGCCGTCCGCGGCACCGACACCACCGGCGATCCAACGCCCATGGGGGCTGCACATGGTTTACGACAACGTACTGGAAACGGTGGGCCGCACCCCGATCGTGCGGCTCGCCAGGCTGAGGGCGGGCAACGGCTCGGAGATCCTCGTCAAGCTGGAGGGGTTCAACCCCGCGGGCAGCATCAAGGACCGCACCGCCCTCGGCATGATCACCCGCGCCGAACTCGACGGGCGGCTCAAGCCCGACGGCACGATCATCGAGTCCACCTCCGGGAACATGGGCAAGGCCCTGGCGATGATCGGCGCGGCCCGGGGGTACCGGGTCGTCCTGGTCACCGACCCCAAGGCGCCCCGCTCGATGGTCGACTTCGTCCGCGCCCTGGGCGCCGAGCTGGAGATCATCCGCACCCCCGACGAGAACGGCGGCTACCAGCAGCCCCGGCGCCGGCGCGTCGAGCAGCTGACGGAGGAGATCCCCGACTCCTTCTGGCCCGACCAGTACAACAACCCCGACAACGCGGCCACCCACGCCGAGCGGACGGCCCGCGAACTGATGGACGAGGTCCCCGACTTCGACACCCTGGTCGCCTCGGTCGGCACCGGGGGCCACATCAGCGGCGTCTCCACCGCCGTCAAGGAGGAGCGCCCCCACGTGACGACCGTGGGCGTGGACGCGGCGGGCTCGGCGGCCTTCGGGTACCCGGTCGGCTGCTGGGCGATGCGCGGGCTGGGCATCGCATGGCCGCCCGGCAACCTGCGCCCCGAGGTCATCGACCGGGTCCACCTGGTGGCGGACCACGAGGGGATGGCCACCAGCCGGATGCTGGCCCGCGCCGAGGGCCTGCTCGTCGGGGAGTCCGCGGGCGCGGCGGTCTTCGGCGCCCTGCACCACGCCCACCGCAACCCCGGCGAGCGGATCGTGGTCGTGGCCCCCGACGGCGGCGTGAACTACCTGGGCGAGTCCTTCGACGACGAGTGGCTGCGCCGCCGCGGCATCGCCGGACCGCTGGAGGCGGCGGGCCTGGACACCCTGGAGGGCCTGATCGCCGCGGCCGAGAACCCCAGCCGCGCCGCCGCCCCGCGCCCGGGAGCCCGCGCGTGAGCACACAGGAGGAGAGGACCGGACCCGTGTCGGCCAACACCGGGCGGCTGGCCCGCCGCATGGACGAACTGGGAGCGGACGCGATCGTGGCGACCACCCTGGAGAACGTCCGCTACCTGACCGGGGTCTCCAGCGTGACCCTGGAGATCTTCCCGCACACCGGCGAGTGCTTCGCCGTCGCCGCCCGCGACCGCCTCACCCGCCCCCACCTGATCACCTCCCGCTGCGACCTGGACCAGGCGGTCGACGCGCGCGTGGACCTGGAGGGCGCCACCGGGTACGGCACCTTCCACCGGGAGCGCCCCGAGGCCGCCGGGACGGAGGGCGGCCAGGGAGAACTGCGCCGCCTGTGGGGCGACGGGACCGCGCCAGCGACGGCCGCCGACGCCCTGGCCGCCGTGCTGCGCGCGGCGGGCCTGGGCTCGGCCCGCATCCTCGTGGACGAGGACGGAGCCCGGCCCGGCCTGCTCGGCGCGCTGCGCGAGGCCCTGCCCGGGGCCGACACGCGCACGGGCGGGGCCGCCGCCCTGCGCTGGGCCCGCAAGGTCAAGACCGCGCCGGAACTGCGCAGCCTGGCCGCCGCGGCGGCCGTCGCCGAACAGGGCATCCGGGCCGTCGCGGCCATCGCCCGGCCCGGGGTCGGCGAGCGCGACCTGGTCCGGGAGTTCGAGCGGACCGTGGCGGGGGCGGGCGGCAGGCCCAGGTTCACGCACATCAAGGTCGGCGCGAACGCCGTCCTGGGCCAGACCCGCCCTACGGACACCGTCCTGCGCCCCGGCGACGCCGTCTGGTTCGACGTCGGCTGCGTCCACGACGGCTACTGGGCCGACATCGCCCGGGTCGTCAGCGTCGGCGAGCCCTCCGACAAGCTCCGCCGCTACTACGCCGCCATGCTCGCGGGGGAGGAACGCGCCCTCGCCGAGGCCAGGCCCGGCATGACCGGCGGGGAACTGTTCGACATCACCGTGGAGGGCGTCCGCGACGCCGGGGTCGGGCACTACCGGCGCAACCACGTCGGGCACGGCATCGGCGTGGAGGTCTACGACCGCGTGCTCATCGCCCCGGACAACGACGACGTCATCGAGGAGGGCACGGTCGTCAACATCGAGACCCCCTACTACGAGTTCGGGTTCGGCGCCGTCCAGGTGGAGGACCCCTTCGTGGTCCGCGCCTCGGGCAACGAACTGCTCACCACGCTCGACCGGGACCTGGCGGTGGTCGGATGAGCGCGCCGCACGCGGCCGACGCGGTACGCGACCCCGGCGACCTGACCGCCGCCCAGGCCAGGGCGCTCTTCCGCGGCGGACTCGACACCGACACGATCGGCTGGGCCGGGCGCCACGCCCAGGCCAACCTCGTCGCCGTCCCCCGGTCGGCCGCCTACGACCTGCTGCTCTTCGCCCAGCGCAACCCCCAGGCCTGCCCGCTGCTCGACGTCACCGAGGTCGGCGGCACCGCCACGGCCCTGGCCGAGGGCGCCGACCTGCGCACCGACCTGCCCGCCTACTACGTGTGGCGCGACGGCGAGATCGCCGAACGGGTCACCGACGCCACCGACCACTGGCGCGAGGACATGGTCGCCTTCCTGGTCGGGTGCAGCCTCACCTTCGAGCTGGCGCTCATGGAGGCGGGCGTGCCCGTCCGGCACATCGAGGAGGGCGTCATCGACCCCATGTACGTGACCAACCGCCCCACCCGGGCGGCGGGCGCGCTGTCGGGGCCGCTGGTGGTGTCGATGCGGCCCATCCCCGCGCACCTGGTCACCACGGCCGTGCGGATCACCGACCGCTACCCGGACGTGCACGGCGCCCCCGTGCACGTCGGGGACCCGGCCGCGCTGGGCATCGCCGACCTGTCCCGGCCGGACTTCGGCGACGCCGTGACCGTCGGCGACGACGTCCCCGCCTTCTGGGCGTGCGGCGTCACCACCCAGGCGGCCATCACCGCCTCGCGGCTGGAGTACGCGGTCACCCACGTCCCCGGCCGCATGTTCGTCACCGACGTCCCGCACTCGGCCTACATGCGCTGAGGCACCGGACCGACACAGGCAAGGAGTAGGCGATGCACGTCATCGGAGCGGGGTTCGGCCGGACCGGGACCCTGTCGCTCAAGGTCGCCCTGGAGGAGCTCGGGCTCGGGCCCTGCTACCACATGCAGGAGGCCATCCGCGCGCCCGGGCACAAGCGGCTCTGGCTCGACGCGGCGCGGGGCGGGCCCGTCCCGTGGAACCTCCTGTTCGACGGCTACCGGTCCACCGTGGACTGGCCCGGCTGCTACTTCTGGCGCGAGCTGCTGGAGGAGTACCCCGAGGCCAGGGTCGTGCTGACCGTGCGCGACCCCGAACCGTGGTACCGGAGCACCCGGGAGACCATCTACCTGCTCTCCACCTGGGTCGCCCGGGTGGCGGCCCCCTTCTTCCCCACCGCCCGGGGCATGGCGGCCATGACCGACGCCGTCATCTGGGAGGGCACCTTCGGCGGGCGCTTCCGGGACCGCGACCACGCCGTCGCCGTCTTCGAGCGCCACATCCAGGAGGTCAAGGAAGCGGTCCCCGCGGACCGGCTCCTGGTCTACGACGTGCGCGAGGGCTGGGAGCCCCTGTGCCGGTTCCTGGGCGTGGACGTGCCCGCCGACCGGCCGTTCCCGCACGTCAACGACCGCGACGCCCAGAAGGAGAAGATCCGCCGCGCCCGCGTCCTGGCGGGCGCGCTCGGCACCGGCGCGGCCCTCCTCGCGGCCGCGGCCCTCCTGCGGCGCCGCCGCGCCTGAGGCGGTCCGCCCCCACCCCCGTTTTTCCGCGTCCGGACAGGAGCGACCATGAGCGAGTTGGAAGTCCACCCCCGTACACAGCCCGGTCCTGACGCTGTCGCCGTCGTCGGGATGTCCTGCCGCCTGCCGGGCGCGGACGGCCCCGAAGCCCTGTGGAGGCTGCTCCGCGAGGGCCGGGAGGCGGTCGCCGAGCCGCCCGCGCACCGGCGGCTGGACAGCCTGCCCCGGGCCGGGCTCGTCGAGGGCGTCGGTGAGTTCGACGCGGAGTTCTTCGGGATGTCGGACCGCGAGGCCGCCGCGGCCGACCCGCAGCAGCGCCTGATGCTGGAACTGGGCTGGGAGGCGCTGGAGGACGCCGGGATCGTCCCCGCCGCGCTGCGCGGCGGGGACGTCGGCGTGTTCGTGGGCGGCATGGCCGACGACTACGCCGCCCTGCTGCACCGGGCCGGGGCCGCGGCGGGCGCCCACACGGCGGTCGGGACCCAGCGCTCCATGCTCGCCAACCGGCTGTCCTACCTCGTCGGGGCCCGGGGGCCGAGCCTGGTGGTGGACACGGGCCAGTCCTCGTCGCTGGTGGCCGTGGCGATGGCCTACGAGAGCGTGCGACGCGGCGAGAGCGCGGTCGCCGTCGCCGCGGGCGTCAACCTGCTCCTGGACGACGGCGGGTCCACCGCCCTGCTGGGCCTGGGCGCGCTCTCCCCGCGGGGGAGGTGCCGCACCTTCGACGCCGGGGCCGACGGCTACGTCCGAGGCGAGGGCGGCGCGGCCGTCGTGCTCAGGCCGCTGGCCGACGCGCTGGCCGACGGGGACCGGGTCCTGTGCGTGATCCGCGGCGCGGCGGTCGGCAACGAGGGCGGCGGACCCGGGCTGACCTCCCCGGACGCGTCCGGACAGGAGGGGGTGCTGCGGCGCGCCTGCGCCGATGCCGGGGTGCGCCCCCGGGACGTGTGGTTCGTGGAGCTGCACGGCACGGGCACGCGCGCGGGCGACCCGGTGGAGGCCCGGGCGCTGGGCGCGGTGTACGGTGCCGACCGCCCGGCCGGGCGGCCCCTGCTGGTGGGGTCGGTCAAGACCAACATCGGCCACCTGGAGGGCGCGGCGGGCATCGCCGGTCTGGTCAAGGCGGTGCTGAGCCTGCGCGAGGGCGCCCTGCCCGCCAGCCTGCACTTCACCGAACCGCACCCGGACATCCCCCTGGACGACCTGGGGCTGCGGGTCCAGTCGGAGGGGACCGCACCGGCCCCCGAGACGGACGGTCCGCTGCTGGCGGGCGTCAGCGCGTTCGGCCTGGGCGGCACCGACTGCCACGTGCTGCTCGAACGGGCCCCCGCGCCCGCTCCCGACCGGCGGGGCGAGGGGGAGCGCGGGTCCGGCGCGCGGGAGCGGGGGGAGCGCGGGCCCGGCCGACCGGTCCCGCTGGTGCTGTCGGCCGCCACCGCCCCCGGGTTGCGGGCCCAGGCCGCCGCCCTGCGGGCGCGTCTGGAGGCCGACGGCGCCGACGTGCTCGACACCGCCTACTCCCTGGCCACCACCCGCTCGGTGTTCCGGCACCGGGCGGCGCTCGTGGTCGGCTCGGCGGGGGAGGCCCGGGACCTGCTGGGGAGCCTGGCCGAGGGTGGGGTTCCGGAGGGTGTGCGCGTCGGCGAGGTTGAGACTCCCGGGACCTCCGGGACCTCCGGGGCTCCCGGGGCGGCGGAGGAGCCGGACGGGGGAGGGGCCGCGCCCGTGGCCGAGGCACTCGCCGAGGCCTTCGTCCGGGGAGACGCAGTGGACTGGGAACGGTTCTTCGCGGGCACCGGAGCCCGGCGCGTCCCCCTGCCGACCTACGCCTTCCAGCGCCGCCCGCACTGGGCTCCCGGCCTGGAGCAGGGGGAGTGGGGGGCCTCGCCCGAGCCGGTCCGGGCGGGGAGGGACGCGTCCCTCCCCCTGGTGGACTCCGGGCGCTCGGGTGCCTCCGGTCATTCTGGCCACTCCAGTGACACTGAGCGCCTTGGCCTCGTCGGTTACCCCGGCCACTCCGGTGCTCCGGGATCCCCCGGTCACTCCAGCCCGGCTGAACACTCCGGTACCTTCGGTCACTCCGGCGTTCCGGGCACCTCAGAACGACCCGGCCCCCCGGGCGGACCGCCGACGGGCCGCGCACCGGCCTCCGCCGAGGAGCGCGACCGGGCGCTGCGGACGGTCCGCGAGGCGACCGCCTCGGTCCTGGGCGCCGCCGCGTCCGGGGAAACCGACGACACCGCCACCTTCCGCTCCCAGGGCATGGACTCGGTGGCCGCCCTCGAACTGCGCAACGTCCTGCGCGAGCGGACCGGGCTGGAGCTGGCGCCCACCGTCGCCTACGACCTGCCCACGCCCCGGGCCCTGGCCGACCACGTCGCGCGTCTGCTGGCCGGGGGCGCCCCCGCTCCGGGAGGCGCCTTCGCGCCCCGGGCCGCGGGCACCCCGGTGACGGCGGCTCCGGCGCCGCCTCCGCCGCTGGCCGCCGCCGGGGACGACGCGGACGACCCCGTGGTGATCGTGGGCGCGGGCTGCCGCTACCCCGGCGGGGTGCGCTCGCCCGAGGACCTGTGGCGCCTCGTCTCCACCGGCGTCGACGCCATCACCGAGTTCCCCGGCAACCGGGGCTGGGACGTGGCGGCCCTCTACGACCCCGAGCCCGGCACCCCCGGCCGCTCCTCCACGCGCCACGGGGGCTTCCTCCACGACGCCGACGAGTTCGACGCCGCCTTCTTCGGGATCAGCCCCCGCGAGGCCGCCGCGATGGACCCCCAGCAGCGGCTCCTGCTGGAGGTGTCCTGGGAGGCCCTCGAACGGGCGGGCACCCCGCCCGAGCGGCTCCGCGACAGCCGCGTCGGCGTGTTCGTCGGCGCCATGGCCCAGGACTACGGCCCCCGCCTGCACGAGACCGCCCCCGGACACGACGGCCACCTGCTCACCGGGGGCTCCATCAGCGTCGCCTCCGGCCGCCTGGCCTACTTCTTCGGCTTCCGCGGCCCCGCCGTCACCGTCGACACCGCGTGCTCGTCCTCCCTGGTGGCCCTGCACCAGGCGGTGCGCTCCCTGCGCCAGGGCGAGTGCGACACGGCCCTGGCCGGGGGCGTCGCCGTCATGTCCAGCCCGGGCATGTTCGTCGAGTTCAGCATGCAGCGCGGACTGGCCCCCGACGGCCGCTGCAAGTCCTTCTCCGCCGACGCCGACGGCACCGCCTGGGCCGAGGGCGCCGGGATGCTCGTCCTGGAACGCCTCTCCCGCGCCCGGACCCTGGGCCACCGGGTGCTCGCGGTCGTGCGCGGCTCCGCCGTCAACTCCGACGGCGCCAGCAACGGACTCACCGCGCCCAGCGGCCCCGCCCAGGAGGAGGTCGTCGCCGACGCCCTCGCCGACGCCGGGCTGGCCCCCGCCGACGTGCAGGCCGTCGAGGCGCACGGCACCGGCACCGTCCTCGGCGACCCCATCGAGGCCAGGGCGCTCCAGGCCGCCTACGGCCCGGGGCGGCGGGACCCGCTCTGGCTCGGGTCGGTCAAGTCCAACATCGGCCACTCCCAGGCCGCCGCGGGCGTGGCGGGCGTCATCAAGATGGCGCAGGCCATGGCGCACGGGGTCCTGCCCCGCACCCTGCACGCGCAGGAGCCGACCCCCCACGTGGACTGGGAGGGGGGCCCGGTCCGGCTGCTCACCGCGGCCCAGCCGTGGGCGCCGCGCGGCGGGGTCCGCCGCGCGGGCGTCTCCTCGTTCGGCATCAGCGGCACCAACGCGCACGTCGTCCTGGAGCAGCCGCCCGGAACGCACCGCGCCGCGGGCGACGGCCGCACCGTCGTGTGGACCCTCGCGGCGCGGGACGAGGCGGCCCTGCGCGAGCAGGCCGCGCGCCTGCGCGACCGCGTCGCCGCCGACGCGGGAGCCGACCCCGGGGCCGTGGGCCACGCCCTGGCCACCACCCGCACCGCCTTCGAGCACCGTGCCGCCGTCGTGGGCGCGGACCGGGACGAACTCCTGGAGGGCCTCACCGCGGTGGCCCAGGGCAGGCCGTCCGCCGACGCCGTCGAGGGACGCGCGCTGCGCGACGCCCCCGTGGTGTTCGTGTTCCCGGGACAGGGCTCCCAGTGGCCCGGGATGGCCACCGCGCTCCTGGACGAGTCCCCGGTCTTCCGGGAGGCCATGGAGGAGTGCGCCGCGGCGCTGGCCCCGCACACCGACTGGTCCCTGCTCGACGTCGTGCGCGCGCTGCCCGGGGTCCCGGGCCTGGACCGCGTGGACGTCGTGCAGCCCGTGCTGTGGGCGGTCATGGTCTCCCTCGCCCGCGTGTGGCGCTCGGCGGGCGTGGAACCCGCCGCCGTCGTGGGCCACTCCCAGGGCGAGATCGCCGCGGCCGTCGTCGCGGGCGGCCTGGACCTGGCCGACGGGGCCAGGGTCGTGGCCCTGCGCAGCCGCGCCATCGCCGAGGTCAGGGGCTCGGGCGGCATGGCCTCGCTGCCCCTGCCCGCGGCGCGGGCGCGTGAGCGGATCGCCCGCTTCGGCGCACTGGTGCACGTGGCCGCCCTCAACGGCCCCTCCTCCACCGTGGTCGCCGGGGACGCCGCGGCCCTGGCCGAACTCGTGGCCGAGTGCCGGGAGGACGGGGTGCGGGCGCGCCTGGTCGACGTCGACTACGCCTCGCACACCCCCTACATGGAGGACCTGCACGAGAGGCTGCTGGAGCTGCTGGCCGACCTGCGCCCGCGCCGGGGCGCGGTCCCCATGTACTCCACGGTCACCGAGGAGCCGGTGGACACCTCCGGGCTCAACGCCGACTACTGGTACTGCAACCTGCGCAACACCGTGCGGTTCGAACCCGCGGTGCGCCGCCTGCTGGAAGACGGCCACCAGGTGTTCGTCGAGGTCAGCCCGCACCCCGTGGTCACCGGGGCGCTGGAGGACATCATCGGGGAGTCCGGGCTCCCCGGACACGCCCTGGGCACCCTGCGCCGCGAGGAGGGAGGGGCGCGCCGCCTGGCCGCCGCCCTCGCCGCCGCGCACGTGGCCGGGGCGCCGGTCGACTGGACACGGCTCATGGACGGCGGCGACGGGCCCCCGGTGGACCTGCCCACCTACGCCTTCCAGCGCCAGCGCCACTGGCTGGACACGCCCGCCCCGCGCCCCGCGCCCGCCGCGGACGGGGGCGCGCACCCCCTGCTGACCTCCTCCCTGGAGGTCGCCGGGAGCGGCCAGACCCTCCTGACCGGACGGATGGCGCCCGGGTCCCCGGCGTGGCTGGACGACCACGTCGTCCTCGGCGACACGCTGCTGCCCGGGGCCGCCGCGGTCGAACTCGCACTGCACGCGGGCCTGCGGACGGACCTGCCCCTGCTGGAGGACCTCACCCTGGAGCGGCCGGTGCCGGTGGACGGCCCGGTCGACCTCCAGGTCGCGGTCGAGCCCGCGGACGGGCGGGGCCGCCGCGCCCTGGGCCTGTACGCGCGGGCGGAGGGCGCGCGGGAGTGGACCCGCTTCGCCACCGGCCTGCTGGCGCCGTCGGACGGGACCGGCCCCGGGGCCGCCCCCGCGCCGTGGCCGCCCCCCGGGGCCGTCCGGGTCGAGACCGGGGAGGCCTACGCGCGCCTGGCCGAGCGCGGCTACGCCTACGGCCCCCTCCTGCGCGGGGCGCACGCCGTGTGGCGGGACGGCGCCGACCTGTACGCCGAGGTCCGGCTCGCGCCGCAGGCCCCGGCGGCCGGGTACGGGATCCACCCGGCCCTGCTCGACGCCGCCCTGCACCCGCTCCTGCTGGACGCCCGCACCGACGCGCCCGTGGAACTGCCCTTCTCCTGGAGCGGGGTGCGCCTGCACGCCGTCGAGGCCGACGAACTCCGGGTGAGCATCCGCCCGGCGGACGGCGGCGGGGCGCGGATCACCGCGACCGACCCGTCCGGAACGCCCGTCGTGGAGACGGCAGCCATGGCGATGCGGCCGGTCGCCGCGTCCGGGCCCCGGCCCGGAGCCCGCGGCGACGACACGCTGTTCGACACCTCCTGGAACCCCGTCCCGGAGCGGGCGGACGCCCTCCCCGGCGACCACGCCGTGATCGGCGCCCTCGGCTCGGCCGGGGCCCCGCGCCACCCGTCCCTGGAGGCGCTGCTGGAGGACGACGGGCCGGTGCCCGGGGTCCTCGTCGCCGATCTGCGCGGACACCGCGGGACCGGACCGGACGCGGAGGCCGACACCGCGGCCGAGGCCCACCGCGGGAGCGGACCGGGGGCGGAGGCCGACACCGCGGCCGAGGCCCACCGCAGGACCTGCGAGGCCGCCGACCTGCTGCGCCTGTGGGCGCGGGAGGAGCGGACGGCCGACACCCTCCTGGTGGCGGTCACCTCCGGCGCGGTCGCCGCGGACCCCGGCGAGACCGTCGCCGACCTGGCGGGCGCCCCGCTGTGGGGGCTGCTGCGCTCAGCCCAGACCGAGCACCCCGGACGGCTGCGGATCGTGGACCTGGAACCCGGTGCGGAGGAACTGCCCGGGGCCGCCCTCGCGTCCGCCGAACCCCAGCTCGCGGTGCGCGGGGGAGAGCTCCGCGCGCCCCGGCTGACCCCCTATCCCGGCCCCGGGGCGCTCACCCCGCCCGCGCACGGGGACTGGCGCCTGGAGGTGCGCGAGCACGGCAGCATCGACGGGCTGGCGGCGGTCGCCCACGCCCCCGAGCCGCCCGGGGAGGGGCGGGTGCGCGTCGAGGTCCGGGCCGCCGGGCTCAACTTCCGCGACGTGCTCATCGCCCTGGACGTGTACCCGGAGCGCGCCCCGGTCGGCACGGAGGCCGCGGGAGTCGTCACCGGGGTCGGACCCGGCGTCGACGGTTTCCGTGTCGGCGACCGGGTGATGGGCGTCTTCCCCGGCCACTCCTTCGGCACCACCGCCACCACCGACCACAGGATGCTCACCGCGGTCCCGGACGGGTGGTCCTTCGCCCAGGCGGCGGCCGTGCCCGTCGCCTTCCTCACCGCCCACCACGCGCTCGTGGACCTGGCCGGGACGCGCGAGGGCGAACGGGTCCTGGTGCACGCCGCGGCGGGCGGTGTCGGCACGGCGGCGGTGCAGCTCGCCCGCCACCTGGGAGCCGAGGTGTTCGGCACGGCGAGCCCCGCCAAGTGGGGCGCGCTGCACCGGCTGGGGCTCGACGACCGGCACGTGGCCAGCTCGCGCACGCTCGACTTCGAGGACGCGTTCGCCGACGCCACCGGCGGCGCGGGGGTCGACGTCGTGCTCAACGCCCTCGCGGGCGACTTCACCGACGCGTCGCTGCGGCTGCTGGCCACCGGCGGGCGGTTCGTGGAGATGGGCAAGACCGACCTGCGCGACGCGGAGACCACCGGGGTCGACTACCACTCCTTCGACCTGCTGGAGGCGGGACCCGAGCGGATCGCCGCCATGACGGCGCACCTGGCCGGACTGTTCGCCGAGGGGGCGCTGGAGCCCCCGCCCGTCACCGAGTTCCCGCTCCACCGGGCGCCCGAGGCCTTCCGCCTCCTCCAACAGGCGGGACACGTGGGCAAGGTCGTGCTGGTCCCGCCCGCGCGACCCGCCCCGGAGGGGACCGTGCTGGTCACCGGAGGCACGGGGACGCTCGGACGGCTCGTCGCGCTGCGCCTGGCCGAACGGCACGGGGTGCGCCGCCTCCTGCTGGTCGGGCGCAGGGGCGGGGCGGCCGAGGGCGCGGAGGAGCTGCGCGCGGACCTCGCCGAGCGGGGCGCCCTGGCCGAGTTCGCCGCGTGTGACGCGGCCGACCCCGACGCCCTGGCCGAGGTGCTCGCCGGAGTCCCGGCCGAGCACCCGCTGACCGCGGTCGTCCACGCGGCGGGCGTCCTGGACGACCGCACGGTCGGCGCGCTGACCCCCGAGCACGTGGGCAGCGTCTTCCGGCCCAAGGTGGACGCCGCCTGGAACCTGCACCGGCTCACCCGGGGCACGCCCCTGGACGCCTTCGTGCTCTTCTCCTCCGTGGCCGGGATCGTCGGCACCGCCGGCCAGGCCAACTACGCCGCCGCCAACGCCTTCCTGGACGCCCTGGCCCGGCGGCGCCGGGACGAGGGCCTGCCCGCCACCTCGCTCGCGTGGGGCCTGTGGGCGGAGTCCAGCGGGATGACCGGCCACATGGGCCGCGCGGACCTGGCGCGCATGGTGCGCGGCGGGGTCGCCCCGGTCACCTCCGAGGAGGGGCTGGAGCTGTTCGACAGGGCGCTGGCCCTGGACGTGCCGCACCTGGTGCCCGTGCGGCTGGACCGCGACGCCCTCCGCGCGGACCCCGAGGGGCTGCCCGCCGTGCTGCGGGGACTCGCCCGGCGCGGGCCGCTGCCCCGGGCGGGGGTCCGGCGCCGCACCGAGGCGCGGGAGGAGCCGCAGGCCCCGGAGTGGACCGGGGGAACGGGAGGCGGGGACGAGGAGGACCGGCGCCGGAGCCTGCGCGTCCTGCTGAGCGACCACGTGGCGACGGTCCTGGGGCACGCGTCGGCCGACCAGGTCGACCCGGGCCGCACCTTCGAGGAGCTGGGCTTCGACTCGCTCACCTCGGTGGAGCTGCGCAACCGGATCGGCACGGCGACCGGGGTGCGGCTGCCCGCCACCATCGCCTTCGACTGCCCCACCATCCCGGTCCTCACCGACCGTGTGCTGGAGGACCTGGCACGGATGCGCCAGGGAGGCTGACGCGGGCGCGGTGCCCGGCCGGGACCCCTCGGCCGGGCACCGCGCCGTGCGCGGGACCCCTCGGTCGGGCACCGCGCCGTGCGGGGGAGCGCCGCACACGAGCAGCGGCCCCGGGAGGCTCCCGGGGCCGCCGCCGCGATGCGGGGTCAGTACGTCGCGAGCGGCTCCTCCCGCTCCTCCCCGGTCCGCGCCGGGCGCAGCGGCCCGGCCTCGGGGCCGCGCCGGGCGAACCGCACCAGCAGCCACAGGGTGACGCCGCCCAGCAGGGCGAAGGAGGAGGTGAACAGCGTGAACGACACCAGCGCCATCGCCGGGGACATCGGGGTCACCGCGTCGGCCGTGGTCAGGTGGTGGGTGACCGTCCAGGGCTGGCGGCCGAACTCCCGGTAGACCCACCCGCTCACACTCGCCGTGTAGGGCAGCAGGGGGGACACGATGAGCACGCGGTGGAACCAGCGCCAGCGGTCCAGGCGGCGCGAGACCCACACCACCGCGGCGATCAGCATCAGCAGGATCACCAGTTCCCAGGTGACCGTCATCGTGCCGCCCGCCACGTCCCAGATCCACTTGTACGGCGACTCCCCGGTCCCCTCCACCGCCGCGATCCCGGCCTCGTCGTAGGTCAGGCCGGTGGTGGGCGTGGGCCCCTCGGTGAACCGGAACTGGGTGCCGCCGGTCACCGCCACGGGCAGGATCGCCGCCATGACCAGCACCAGCCCCGTGCGCAGGCCCCGGTGGAACATCCCCTCCGGGTCACGGCCCCGCATGAGGTGGTACGAGCTGACCGCGCACACGAACAGCCCGCCCACGAACAGCGCGGTGACCGACACGTGCGCGAAGGAGAGCAGCCCCGACGGGTTGAACGCCACCGCGAGGGGGTCGGTGAGTACCGCCTCCCCGCCGCGCATCTCGAAGCCCACGGGGTTGCGCAGGAACCCGTTGGCCATCATCACCCAGTACGCGGACAGGTACGCGGTCAGGGTGACCACGGCGAAGCAGGCCACGTGCGCTCGCGGCCCCAACCGGTCCCACCCGAAGATCCACAGCCCCAGGAAGGTGGACTCCACGAAGAAGGCCGCCATCGTCTCCACCGCCAGGGGGGCGGCGAACACGTACCCGAACATGTCGTGCAGCCCCGACCAGTTCAGCGCGAGCTGGAGTTCCATGACGATGCCCGACAGCACGCCCATGGCGTAGTTGATGACGTACAGCCCGCCCCAGAACCGCACCGCGAGCATGCGCGAGGGGTCGCGCCGCCGCACCGCGCGCAACTGGCCGAACAGCAGGAAGGGCGCCAGACCCAGGGTCAGCGCGACGAAGAGGTAGTGGGTCCCGGCGGTCAGCGCGAACTGGAGCCGGGCCAGGGAGAGGGGGTCCTCGAACAGCATCTGCGGCACCTCACAGGTCGGCGGGCACGGGTACGGGGGCGGGGGTGCGGCGCAGCATGCGGGCCAGGGCCGCCGCGACGGCGGCCTCGGAGGACTCCCCGTCGCGCCAGCGGTGGGCGACGAACCCGTCCGGGCGCACCAGGACCGCCCCGCGCGCCGTGACGCCGAGGGCGGCGGCCAGGTCCGTCCCGGTCTCGGCCAGGTCGCGTCCCACCACGTGGACGTCCAAGGGCACGCCCAGCCGCTCGGCGGTCTCCCGGGCGTCGTCGGCCCACGCGCCGCCCTCCGCGCCCGCCAACAGGACCGCGCGCGGCCCGAACAGGTCGATCGAGGAGACTCCCCGCCCGCCGCGGCGCAGCCACACGTGGGGCGCCCGCGTCCCCGGCCGCCCGGACAGCAGCGAGGGGTGGGTGAACTCCGTCCCCGGCGCGCCGTCCGGCCTCGGGGCCCCTCCGCCCGCGCCGCCTGCGCCCGCGTCCCGGCTCCCCGCGCCGTCCGCGCTCCCCGCGCCCGTTCCCCCGGTTCCCGCGCCGCCCTCCCGCGGGCTCCCGGGAGCCTCCGCGCCCGCCAGCCCGTCGGCGACGGCGGAGGACCGGTAGCGGTACCCGAAGGTGACCGCCAGGGGATCGGCCAGGCCGGGCACCCCGTCCGGCCCCCGCACCCCCGACCGGGCGGCCAGCCGCATCGCCGCCTGGCGCACCGTCGCCTCGGCCACCGGCCGGCGCTCCTCGTCGTAGGTGTCCAGCAGCGCCGGGGGAGCGGTGCCGCCCAGCACCGCCTGGAGCTTCCACGCCAGGTCGTAGGCGTCCTGGACCCCCGTGTTGGCCCCGTAGCCGCCCACCGGCGGGATCACGTGCGCGGAGTCCCCGGCCAGGAACACCCGCCCCTCGGACAGGCGCTCGGCGGTCAGCGCGGCCATCTCCCAGGGCATCACGTCGCGCAGCCCCACCTCGACCCCGTCCGACCCGATCGCGGCGCGCACCAGGCGCACGCACCGCTCCTCGGTGAAGTCCTCGGGGCGCTCGCCCTCCTCGGGCCGGTAGGTGACGATGAGCGTTCCCCGCCGCAGCGAGTCGTCGTGGCCCAGGATCCCCTCCACCTCGGCGTTGCGCACCTGGCAGATGGCGAACCTGCGCCCGCGCAGCGGCCCGCTCAGGTCGGCGTCGAAGAGCACGCTCATCTGGTGGCGCAGCACCCCGCGCCCGCGCCGCCTGATCCCCAGGCCCTCGCGGACAGGGCTGTGCGCGCCGTCCGCGGCGATCACGTAGTCCGCGCGGACCGCGTGCTCCCGCCCGGTGTCCCGGTCCCGCAGGGTCGCGGTCACCCCGTCGGCGTCCTGGACCAGGTCCACCGCCTCGGTGCCGAAGCGCACGTCCGAGCCCAGCGTGCGGGCGCGCTCCAGCAGGATCGGCTCCACCCGGTCCTGGCTCAGCGACACGATCCGCTCGACCGGGCTGACGCCGCTGACGTCCTCCGGCTCGGGGATGCGCGAGACCGAGATCTCCGGCCCCGCCAGCGACTCCACCCGGCCGTTGAGCACGTGGCCCGCGAAGCCCGCGCTCTCGGCCATCACCGCCCGCTCCGCCCCGACCGCGCGCAGCAGTTCGAGCGTGCGCGGGTAGAGCCCCCACGCCCGGGGGTGGATCGAGGTCCCCGGATGCCTCTCGGCGAGCACGGAGTCCACTCCGCGCCAGGACAGGAACAGCGAGGCCGACAGCCCCACCAGTCCGCCTCCGATGATCAGTACCGATGTCGACTCCGTGCGCACGATGGCCCCTTCGACGGGTGCGGTTCGGGGCGCCCAGGGTCGCACCGGCACCTGTACATCCTCTGGAGGAACGCTCGGATCCCCGTCACCGCGGGCGACCAGCCGGTCTCGACCGGATGTCGACCGGAGTCTGCGAGTGTTCGGGCGATCCGTCTACCAACCGGGCCGCACACGGCGCGGCTCAGTGCGAGAAGGAGCCATGACATGGACGGCACGAGAGCCGGCGGCGTGACCGACGCGGCCGACCTGGTGGGGCTGGCCCAGGGGTTCTGGGCGTCGAAGACCCTGCTCAGCGCGGTCGAACTCAACCTCTTCGGGCTGCTGGCCGCCGAGCCGCTGTCCGAGGAACAGGTCCGTGAGCGCCTGGACCTGCACCCCCGGGCCAGCCGCGACTTCCTCGACGCGCTGGTGGGCCTCGGCCTGCTGCGCCGCGACGGGGGGGAGTACCGCAACACCGACGTCGCCCAGCGCTACCTGGACCCGGCGTCGCCGGGCAGCATCGCCGGGCGGCTGCGCCTGCTCAACTGGCGCTACCGCATCTGGGGCGGCCTGACCGACCTGCTGCGCACGGGCGAGCGCCAGGCCAACCAGGACCGCGACTTCGACAAGTTCTACAGCGACCCGACCGCCCTGCGCAGGTTCATGGCCGCCATGGACGGCGCCAACAGCGAGATCGGACCGGCGCTCGCCCGGGCCTTCGACTGGAGCGAGTACACCTCGTTCGTGGACGTCGGGGGCGCCCGGGGCAACCTCGCCGCCGACATCGTCCGCGCCCACCCGCACCTGCGCGGCGGCTGCCTGGACCTGGCCCCGGTCGAGCCCGTCTTCGACGAGCACATGGAGCACCTCGGCCTCACCGGCCGGGTCGCCTTCCACGCCGCCGACTTCTTCAAGGACCCCCTCCCCGAGACCGAGGTCATGGTGTTCGGGCACGTCCTGCACGACTGGGACGACGAGGACCGGATCCGCCTGCTGCGCCGCGCCCACGACGCGCTCCCCGAGGGCGGGCGGGTGCTGGTCTACGACGCGCTCATCGCCGACGAGCGCACCGACGCCGCCAACCTCCTGCGCAGCCTGAGCATGCGCCTGGTCACCCCCGGAGGCTCGGAGTACACCCCCGCCCAGTGCCGGGCCTGGCTGGAGGAGGCCGGGTTCACCGACGTGACCGCCGAACCCCTCGTGGCCGCCGACTCCCTGGTCGTCGCGCGCAAGGGCGCGTGAGCCCCGTGACCGCCACAGACACAGAAGGGACCCACATGACACCCACCGAGACGACGACCGCGCCGGGGCTCTCCCGCCGGGGCGTGCTCGCGGGCGCGGTGCTGGTCGGCGCCTCCGCCGCGGTGGCCGCGCCCACGGCGGCGCTGGCCTCGGAGTCCCGGGCCCGGGGCGGCGAGGTCATCGACGTGGTGCTGGAGCCCGACGCGCTGGACGTGCCCGAGGAGGTGCCCTGCGGCGTCGTCACCTTCCGGGTGACCACACCCGCGCCCGCGGGCCGCTCCCTGCTGCTGGTGCGCCTGGCCGAGGGCGTCACCGTGGACCACTACCTCCAGCTGCTCAGGGGGACCGGGACCCAGGACCCCCGGGAACGGGCCGAGGCGGCCAGGGCCGTCTCCGCCGCCGCGCACAACCTCGGCGGCGCGGTCGTGGCCGCGAACGCCCCGGCCGGGTTCTCCCAGGTGCTGTCCTCGGGGGCGTACCTGCTGGTCAACTACGGTTACGCGGGCGGCGGTCCGCCGACGGTCCGCGAGATCCGGGCCGGGGGCCGGAGGTGGGCCCGCTACCCGCACGCGCCGGGCGTCATCGCGCACCGCAGCACCTCCTCCGGCGCGGAGTTCTCCGCCTGGGGGAGGCTGAGCGCCCGCGGCCGGATCACGGTGGTCAACACCACCGGAACCCCGCAGGAGGCGATGATCTGCCGCGTCCAGGACGGCACGACCAGTGAGGACGTGCACGCCTACTTCGACGCGCTGCGCCAGGGGCAGCAGCCCCCCGTGCAGCCGATCCTGGGCCGTCCGGTCGGGATGGCGCCGCTGGGCGCCGACCAGTGGGGCCTGCTGCACACCGAGTTCACCCCCGGCCCGCACGTGGTCTTCTCGTTCACCGTCAACCACGAGACCGGTCTCAACCACGCCCTGGAGGGCATGTTCCGCCTCATCGACCTGGTCTGAGGCCTCCGCGGCGCCCCGGGACCGCCCCGGGGCGCCGCGCCGGTTCGCTCCGGGACCGCGAACGCCCCGTCGCCGGCGCGTCCCGACTCCAGCCGACCCTCTCTCCGAGTGCCGCGAAACGGGCGGCGATACGACCCGGGTCACGCGCGTGTCAGGATTCTGTTAACACCCGCGTCACGTTCGGTCGTATTGTTCGTGCAACGCCCACCTGCGCGTTCGCCCGGCCGGGGCTTCCGCGTCCCCCGCCACGGCGCCTGGAGAACACATGATCACGTACCCCGCGCGCTTGCGACTATCGCTCACCGGCTCCCTGTTCATCGGCTACGTGCTCCTGCTGGCACTGGCCCTCACCGCCGTGGGCGCGCTGTGGGCCGTCCACATGGACCGGGCCACCGACCGCCACTACGCCGAGCGGGTCCTGAGCCTGGCCCGGTCCGTGGCCGTGATGCCCGAGGTCGTCGCGGGCCTCCAGTCCGCCGACCCGGCGGCCGAACTCTCCCCCCTGGCCGACCGGATCGACTCCGCCACCGGCACCGAGTTCGTGGTCATCGCCTCCCCGCAGGGGATCCGCTACTCGCACCCCGACGACGAACTCATCGGCCGCACCGTGTCCACCCCGCCCGGACCCGCCGCGGAGGGACGGGAGTGGACCGGCGTGCAGGAGGGGACGCGGGGACGCACCGTGCGCGCCAAGGTCCCGGTCTTCTCCGGCGGCGGCTCGGTCAACGGCGGCGACGCGCGGGGCGAGGTGGTCGGCTACGTCTCCCTGGGCATCCTCGCCTCCAGCGCCGCCACCGAGGCCAGGGCCGCGGTCCCCGCCATACTGGGCACGGTGGCCGTGGTGCTGGTCCTGGGCGTGGCCGGTGCGTGGGCCCTCTCCCGCCAGGTCCGCACCAAGACCCACGGCCTCGAACCCGCCGACATCACCTCGCTGCTGGAGAGCCGCGAGGCCCTGCTGTACGCGGTCCGCGAGGGCGTGCTCGCCGTGGACGGCTCGGGCCGCCTCGTGCTGGCCAACCCGCCCGTCCGGGAGATGCTGGGCCTGCCCGAGGACGCCGAGGGCCGCGGCCTCGACGAACTCGGCCTGTCCGAGCGCGTCCGCGACATCGTCTCCGGCGCCGACCCCGGCGACGACCGCCTCCTCCTGGCCGGGCACCGCATCCTGGTCGCCAACCGGATGCCGGTCCACCTGCGCGGCCAAGACGCCGGGGCGGTCGTCACCTTCCGCGACCGCACCGAGCTGGACCGGCTCACCGGCGAGCTCGACGGCGCGCGCACGGTCACCCGCGGCCTGCGCGCGCAGACCCACGAGTTCGCCAACCGGGTGCACACCATCGCCGGGATGCTCGAACTCGGCGCCCACGAGGAGGCCCGCGCCTACCTCGCCGACCTGTCCGCGACGCACAGCCGCACCAGCGCGGACATCTCCCGGCACGTCGACGACTCCGCGCTGGCGGCGCTGACCATCGCCAAGTCCGCGCAGGCCTCCGAGCTGGGCGTCGACCTGCGGCTGTCCCCCCTCACCAGCGTCCCCGTACTGGACAGGGACGTGCGCTCCGACGCGCTGCTCGTCCTCGGCAACCTGGTCGACAACGCGCTCGACGCGGTGGCCCCGTCCCCGCACGGGTGGGTGGAGCTGATGGTGCGGCTGCACCGGGCAGACGGCACCGACCTGCCGCACGACCTGCTGGAGATCCGGGTGACCGACTCCGGGCACGGGGTGGCCGACGACGTGGCGGAGGAGATCTTCCGGCTCGGGTTCACCACCAAGGCGTCCCGGGACGGCGGCACGCGCGGGCTGGGCCTGGCGCTGGTCAAACAGGTCTGCGAGGGAAGAGGGGGAAGCGTGGAGATGGAGGCGCCCGACGCCGACGAGGGCGCGGTGTTCACCGCCTGCCTGCCCCTGTCGGGGGCCGAGGCCTCGCAGGGGGCGGTCCGATGATCCGCGTCCTGGTCGTGGACGACGACGTGCGGGTGGCGCGCAACCACCAGGAGCTGGTGGATTCGCTGCCCGGGTTCACCGTGGCGGGGGTCGCGCACACGGCCGCGTCCGCCCTCACCCAGATCCGGGGGCACCAGCCCGACCTGGTACTGCTCGACCTGCACCTGCCCGACGCCTCGGGGATCTCGGTGATGCGCGCCCTGCGCGCCGCCGCCACCAGCGCCGCGCCCCAGCGGACGGACTTCCTGATGATCACCGCCGTGCGCGACATCGGCCAGGTGCGCTCGGCCATGCACGGCGGGGCGGTCCACTACCTGCTCAAGCCGTTCCCGCTCAGCGTGCTGCGCGACCAGCTGGAGCGCTACGCCGTGGCGCGCCGGAGGATGGACGCCGACGGGGAGGCCACCCAGCAGGAGGTGGACCGGCTGTTCGGGCTGCTGCGCCCGGCCGCGGGCCGGTCGCTGCCCAAGGGGCTGACCCCGACCACCGTGGACCTGGTGGCGGGAGTGCTGCGGGAGGCGCAGGGGGACGTGTCGGCCTCGGAGGTGGCCGAGCGCGCCGGGGTGTCCCGGGTGACCGCGCGGCGCTACCTGGAGCACCTGTGCGCGGACGGCCGGGCCGAGCTGCGCATGCGCTACGGCTCGGGGGGCCGTCCCGAACACCTCTACCGCTGGACGGCCTGAGCCTCCTCGGACCCGCCGCCGATGTGCCTCTTCCACGGGCCGCTCGCGACGAGCCAGTGCGGCACGAGCTTCACGGGGAAGGGAAGGTCGGTCTCGAAGACGTCGGTGCCGTCGACCTTGCGGACCGGCTGGGGCCCCCNTCCCACCGGCAGGGAGTGACGATCCAGTACGAGGGGACGCCGAAGGCGGCGTACTCACGGAACTTGGCATGGTGGTCGCGGAGCACACTCTCCGCGGTGGTGACCTCGACCGCGAGCAGCGGGGGGTCCGTCGGGTAGTCCTCCAGTTCCTTGTCCGTGGAACGCACTGACAGGTCGGGCGCCCGGAAGCACGTGCGCCGCGCGTCCATGACGAACGACACCCGGGGCAGGGTCTCGTAGCCCTCGGGCTCGTTCATGGTCAGGTGGAAGCCCAACCGTGTCGCGGTGACGGAGTGCATGGCGGTACTGGCGTAGAAGACCTCAAGCCTGCCGTCGACCAGCTCGTACCGCCGTCCGTCCTCCGGCAGGGGTTCCAGGTCCTCCACGGTCAGGGGGCGGTCGGGCAGCGCCGGGAGGCCGAGCCACGGGTTGTGCATGAGAGTCAGTATTCGGATGCACGCTCGGTTACCGGCGGGTTTCAGAGAGAAACCCTCGCAAGGGTGTCCGAAAACCGTCCTGACACCTGGCCCCTTACGCCCCGGAAGTGTCGGTGGTCCGTGCCACACTCGGCCCATGTTGGACCATCTCGGAATCCAGGTCAGTGACCCCGCGGCCAGCGCCGCCTTCTACGACGCGGTCCTCGCCCCGCTGGGCGCGCGCCGCATCCTCGACTTCGGGGAGACCATCGGCTACGGCACGTCCGGTCCCGACTTCTGGATCGGACCCGCGCCCACCCCCGGTGAGGCCCGCGAGTCGCACTTCGCCTTCACCGCGCCCGACCGGGCGTCGGTGGACGCCTTCTTCGCCGCGGCCGTCAAGGCGGGGGCGGAGGTGCTCCACGAGCCGAAGGTCTGGCCGGAGTACCACGAGCACTACTACGGCGCGTTCGTCCGCGACCCGGACGGCAACAACGTCGAGGCCGTCGCGCACGCGCCCGCCTGACCGGGCACGCCCCCGGAGCACGCCGGGGCGCGGGTGGACGCAAACCAGCTCATCCCGCCTGACCGGGCACGCCCCCGGAGCACAGGTGACGGGGGCGGCGCAGGCCGGTAGAGGCCTCCGCCGCCCCGCCCCGTCTCCCGGCCGTCCCCGGTCGCCCCAGCCGCCCCCGGCTGACTGGTGGCCTGGCCGGCCGTTGCTGGTGTGACGCAAGGGTTCTGACCTGCGATGATCTTGTACTTATAGCGAGTTTGGGCCGTCGAACCTCGCTATAAGTACAAGATCACGGCGGAGGGCGCGGCCCCGGCGATGGAACTAGGCGGTGCCGACGGCGCGCCTGCCCGTGGCCGCCTCCGCCGCCGCGACCGCGCTGTTGAGCGCCACCTCGCCCAGGAGGCCGGGCGCCGCCACCGCGTCACCCGCCAGGTAGACGCCGTCGCCCCGGTCGACGGCCGGGCGGTCCCGCCACGTGTACCCCGGCAGGTCCAGCGCGCCCGTGCGTCCGCGCGCCACCTGGTCGCGCCGCCACGCCACCCGCTCCCGCCACCCCGGCAGGGACGCGTCCAGGAACCGCTCCAGCCGCTCGGTGACCCGGGCCCGGGACTCGCCCGGCCGCACCGGCAGCTGCGCCTGGACCAGCTCCTCGCCCGCGGGGGCGAGCGTGCGGTCCACCAGCGAGTAGCGCTCCAGGAAGCCGCACTCGTCGGCGTCGAAGACGATGAAGGGGTCCCGGCCGCGCCGCAGCCCCAGGTCCACCATGAGGGTGTGCCCGCTCTCCCACTCCAGCGAGTCGTCGCCGAGCAGCGCGCGGGCCGAGGCCAGCGACGTCGCGACGATGACCGGGGTACCCGGGAGCGCGTCCACCCGCTCCCCGGTCCCCACGCGCACCCCCATCTCCCGGGCCCGCGCGGCAAGCCGCTCCACCAGCGGGGACCAGCCGCCGACCAGGTACTTCGGCGAGGGCCAGCCGGGGTTGGTGACCCGCAGGAACCGCTCCCAGACGAACGCGGCCGACAGCCGCGAGGGGTCGGAGTCGAACAGCGCCACGCCCATCATGTTCGCGGCCACGCGCGCGGGCTCCTCCCCGAGCGCCTCCCGCGCCCACGAGCCGAAGTCCCGGTCGTGCGGGGCGCGCAGCCGCCGCCGCGCGGCGGCCCGGAGCAGGGCGACCGGCGGCGCTCCCACGCGCCCCCGGTCGCGCACGCGCACCCGGGGCACGCCGCGCGCGGGGAAGGGCAGGTACGGCGGGAGCAGGTCGCGCTCGGCCAGCCACGCGAACAGCGGGCCGTCGCCGTACAGCACGTGCGGCCCCTCGTTGGCCGTGTACGGCGGTTCGGTGGAGCGCGCCCGCCCGCCCAGGGTCCGGTGCGCTTCCAGCAGGGTGACGTTCGCGCCCCTCTCGGCGCTGGCGATGGCCGCGGTCAGTCCGGCGAGCCCACCGCCCACAACGGTGATGTCCATGCCCCTAGGACGGTTAGGGCGACCGCAGACGTGACATCTTGTCGGGATTGGCCAGAAGGTAGACGTGCCGCACACGGCCGTCGGCGATGTCCAGGGACATCAGCGTGACCACCCTGCCCCCGACGGAGACGACCGCAGCCGGACCGCCGTTGACCTCGGTGACCGAGGCCCGCAGCTCTTCCGTGCCGCCCAGGCCCGCCGAGACGAGGAAGCGCTCCGCGTTGCGCGGCCGCGACAGCGCGGACAGGAACCGGCCGACCTTCGCCGCGCCCTCCAGGACCCGGTGGGGCGCCCTGGCCCGCCCCCCGCTGTCGCTGACCAGCGTGACGTCGTCGGCCAGCAGGCCGGTCAGCCCCTCCAGGTCACCCTCCAGACAGGCCCCCAGGAAGCGCTCGGTCATCCGCCGCCGCACGGCCCGGTCGGCCTCGAACCGGGGGCGCCTGTCGCGTACGTGTTCGCGCGCCCGCCGGGCGAGCTGGCGGGTCGCGGCCTCCTCCCGGCCGATCACCGCGCCGATCTCGGCGTAGGGCATCTGGAAGGCCTCGCGCAGCACGAACACGGCGCGTTCCAGCGGGCTGAGGGTCTCCAGCACCACCAGCAGCGCGAACTCGACCGAGTCCGCGAGCTCGGCGTGCTCGGCCCCGTCGGGGATGTCGCTGACCGGCTCGGGCAGCCAGTCGCCCACGTAGGACTCCCGCCAGGCCCGGGCGCTGCGCAGCCGGTCGACGGCCAGGCGGGAGGCGACGGTGACCAGGTAGGCGCGCGGGTCGTCCACCGCGGCCGGGTCGACGGAGGACCAGCGCAGCCAGGCCTCCTGGACGACGTCCTCCGCGTCGGAGGCGCTGCCGAGGATGCGGTAGGCGACGCCGGTCAGGAGGGAGCGGTGCTCTTCGAAGACATCGGTGGTCATGACAGGCAGACGTACCAGCTCCGGCCGTACGTGACATCCCCCGGCCGCGAAACGGGTCCTTCCGACCGGGACGCGGATCCCCTCCCGCCCGGTGGACGGGGAGATCCGTCGGCGCGTCCTCCCCGAAGGCGGGAGCAGTAGTAGCGTGGCGCGGTCAGAGCGCGGACGATGAGGAGGCAGCCGTCGTGTACCGACTGCGCACGTGGGAGCCGGGGGACGCCGAGCGGGTGCTGGCGGCCTTCGCCGAGCCGGAGCTGGCCTGGCAGTCGCCCGAGGTCCCCGACACCCCGGAGCTGGCCGCGGCGTGGATCGACCGGCAGCGCGTCCGGGCGGAGGAGGGCACGGCCTTCGGTTTCGCGGTCGTCGAGGACGGCGGGCCGGTGCTGGGGCACGTCCAGGTCACCGTGACCAGCAGAAGCCACGACACCGGCTGGGTCTCCTACTGGACCCTGGCCCGGGCGCGGGGCCGGGGCGTGGCCACGGCCGGGACGCTGCTGGTGAGCGAGTACGCCTTCGCCGAGGCGGGCCTGTTCCGGCTGGAGCTGGGGCACCGCCTGAACAACCCCGGGTCGTGCCTGGTGGCGCGCCGGTCCGGGTTCCGTCCGGAGGGAATCGAGCGGCGCAAGCTCCGCTACGGCGCGGAGCGCTTCGACACGGGCACGCACGCCCGGCTGGCCACCGACCCGGTGGAGGGCGTCGACCCGCGGCCCTGCGCGCCCTGGTCGCCCTGACCGCCGTGTCCGGCGCGGACACAGAACGCGGGGCGCGGCGTGCGCCGTGCCCCGCGTCCACCCCCACAGAAGGTCGTACGCAAGCGGTTCGTCGGGTTGACCGGTTAGTCCTCGACGGAGATGCCGTTGGTGTTGCTGCCGGAGGCCACGTTGCAGCCGCCCAGGTCGAAGCCGTCGAAGGCCAGCACGTCGGCGCAGATCGGCACGGTGACGTTCTGGATGTCGGCGTTGTTGTCGGCGGCGGCGGTGCCGGACATGGCGCCCAGGGCGAGGCCGGTGGCGAGGATCAGGCCGGAGACAGAGGCGAAACGCTTCATGGTGTTGGTCCTTTTCGGTTCGTGGTGTGATCGTTGGTGATGACGGGACCGGTGAGTCCCGCTGCGACGGAGCCGGGTGCGAGGGCGGGCCGGTCCTAGTCGTTGACGGAGATGCCCTCCGTGGCCTCCCAGCTCACGACGTTGCACTCGCCGCCGCTGACGCCGGAGGCCGCGAGGACGTCGAGGCAGATCGGGATCGTCACGTTCTGCACGTCGGCGTTGTTGTCCGCGGCGGCGGTCCCGGTGAAGGCACCGAACGCGAGGCCGGTGGCGAGGACGAATCCGGAAACCTTGGCAATACGGGACATTCTTCTTACCTTTCGGAAGTTCCAAACAGGGTGGCTGCATCCGCCGGAATTAACTTAGCGTAGTCACGAACGTGCTTGGAGTACTTTCGGGGAAGAATCCAGAGTTTCCCTGGAGTTTCCTCGGCTTCCTGGTGGACATGCCGGACATATAGCCGCTTCGCCGGGTGCAGGTTTTACCCAACCGAAATCAGGTTCAGAAGTGATGTCCGGCTAATGCATCGGAACCTGGATTTGTCCGGCATCAGGCGCACGAAAAAGGCCCGCACGGCTGACCGTGCGGGCCTGGTGCTTCGCTGTGGGACCGGCTTCGCCGCGGGACTACCAGCCCTGCTGCTGGCCGTACCCCGGGTACTGCTGCCCGTAGCCGGGCTGCTGGCCGTACCCCGGCTGCTGCTGCCCGTACCCCGGGTACTGCTGCTGGTCGTAGCCCGGGTACTGCTGCTGCTGCTGCCCGTAGCCGGGCTGCTGGCCGTAACCCGCGTACGGGTCCTGCGGCTGCGCGCCCGTCGGCGGGTGCGGGTAGGCGTGCTGCTGGCCCGAGGGCTCCTGCTGGTGCTGCTGCTCGGCCCTGGCGGCGTCGTCCTTCTTGCTGTCGGGGTCCGGGCGGAAGATGAACAGGCGTGCGGGCTTGTCACCCTCGTCGCCCGGAGTGATCAGGTCCAGGCGCCACCCGGCCTCCTCGATCCCCTCCAGGATGCGGGTCAGCCCGGGACGCAGCTTGCTGGAGGCCTCGTCGTAGGCGTTCACCTCCAGCTGGATGATGAACATCCGGCGCTTCTGCTGCGCGGCGACCTTGGCGTGCTCGACGACCGTGCTGTCCCTCACGACCTGCGTGACGCTCATGAATAACCGTACCCATCTGCTCTGCGTGGAGCTTGCCGTACTCGTCGGGCTGACACCCGGTCATCCGCGTCCACCGTGGCGGGACTCCGCCGGGCTCCGCAACCATCATGCCCCCTGGAGGCGTATCTGGCCACAGAGAGCCGTGGGCGCCCCCTCAGGAGGAGGCGGCAGCGGCGCGGACGGCCTCGGCGACGGGTGTCTCCCCGTTCACCAGGTTGAGAACCCTGCCGACCGTCCCCGGTTCGTCCAGAAGGGCGACGATCACGGAGGCCACGTCGTCACGGGTCACCGCGTCGCGCTCGACCTCCCCGCCCAGCTCCACCCTGCCGGTGCCCGGGTCGTCGGTCAGCCGCCCCGGGCGCAGGATCGTCCAGTCCAGCTCCAGGCCGCGCTCGCGCAGGTCGGCGTCGGCGGCGCGCTTGGCCTCCACGTACGCCGCCCACACTTCGTCCGTGCCCTCCGGCACGGGCTCGTCCACGTTGATGGCCGACACCTGGACCAGGCGGCGCACGCCCGCCAGGGAGGCCGCGTCGGCGGTCAGCACGGCGGCCTTGTGGTCGACGCTTCCCTTGCGGGCGGTGCCGCTGCCCGGGCCCGCGCCCGCGGCGAACACGACGCCGTCGGCGTTCATGACCTTCTCCGTCAGCTCGGTGACGGTGGCCTTCTCCAGGTCGATCACGACCGGTTCGGCACCGGCGTCGACGACGTCCTGGGTGTGGTCGGGGTTGCGGATGAGGGCGACGGGCTCGTCACCTCGGTCGGCCAGCTGCCTGGCCAGCCGCAGTGCGATCTTCCCGTGTCCTCCGGCGATGACGATACGCATGGGGGAGAGCGTATGCCCTCGCGGCCCGGCGGGCGGGGTAGCGACCCTGTCCGCCGGGTCACATCCCGCTTCCCGGTGTGTCCGGGCGCCACCGGCCCCGGACACACGGATCCGCCTGTCCGGGCCCCGCACCCGGCGGGGCCCGGACACGGCCCTACTCCACCCTCCAGGTGTCCCCGCTGGCCAGCAGGGCGGCCAGCTCGCCGTCGCCGCGCTCGGCGCGCGCGTCGGCGACCTGCTCGTTCACCAGCTCGTCGTAGGCCGGTCGGCGCACGTCCCGCAGCACCCCGATCGGCACGTGCTCGAACGCGGGCTGGTCCAGGCGCGACAGCGCGAACGCGTACCCCGGGTCCTCGCGGTGCGCGTCGTGCCGCAGCAGCCGGTCCTCGCCCACCGAGTCCACGTCCACGACCTCCAGGCCGCCGAACTCCCCGGCGACCACGCCCCGGTCCGGGCCCAGCCGCAGCGGCTCGCCGTGCTCCAGGCGCAGCAGCCGGACGTCCCGAGCCGCCGGGTCCTTCAGCGGCTCGAACGCGTCGTCGTTGAAGATCGGGCAGTTCTGGTAGATCTCCACGAACGACGCGCCGGGGTGGTCGGCCGCCGCCCGCAGCACCGACGTGAGGTGCTTGCGGTCGGAGTCGACCGTGCGGGCCACGAACGTGGCCTCCGCGCCCAGCGCCAGCGACAGCGGGTTGAACGGGTGGTCCAGCGACCCCACCGGCGAGGACTTGGTGATCTTCCCCGGCTCGGAGGTGGGGGAGTACTGGCCCTTGGTCAGCCCGTAGATCCGGTTGTTGAACAGCAGGATGTTGATGTTGACGTTGCGGCGCAGCGCGTGGACGAGGTGGTTGCCGCCGATGGACAGCCCGTCGCCGTCACCGGTCACCACCCACACCGACAGGTCCGGGCGGCTGGTGGCCAGCCCCGTCGCGATCGCCGGGGCGCGCCCGTGGATCGAGTGCATGCCGTACGTGCTCAGGTAGTACGGGAAGCGCGAGGAGCAGCCGATGCCCGACACCATCACGATGTTCTCGCGCGGCACGCCCAGCTCGGGCAGGAAGGACTGGAAGGCGGCCAGGATCGCGTAGTCGCCGCAGCCCGGGCACCAGCGCACCTCCTGGTCGGACTTGAAGTCCTTCATCTTGTACGCGGTGTCGGTCCTGGGGACCAGGCGCAGCCCGCCCGGGACCTCCGGGGTCCCGTGGACGTGGCCGCCGGGACCCGTCACGTTCTCAGTCACGGTCGATGACCTCCTGAAGCACGCCCGCGAGCTCCTCGGCCTTGAAGGGCAGGCCGCGGACCTTGTTGTAGCCGATGACGTCGACCAGGTACCTGCCGCGCAGCAGCAGGGACAGCTGGCCCAGGTTGATCTCGGGGACCACCACCCGCTCGTACCGGTTGAGCACCGTGCCGAGGTTGGCCGGGAACGGGTTGAGGTGGCGCAGGTGCGCCTGCGCCACCCGGCCGCCCGCGCGGCGCACGCGGCGCACCGCCGCGGTGATGGACCCGTACGTGCCGCCCCAGCCGAGGACCAGCACGTCCGCCTCCCCGCCGGGATCGTCCACCGCCAGCTCGGGGATGTCACGGGCGATCGCGTCGATCTTGGCCTGGCGGGTGCGGACCATCAGGTCGTGGTTGGCCGGCGTGTACGAGATGTCGCCGCTCTGCGCGTGCTTCTCGATACCGCCGATCCGGTGCTCCAGCCCCGCCGTGCCCGGCACCGCCCACGGACGGGCCAGCGTCTCCTCGTCGCGCAGGTAGGGCAGGAAGGTCCCGTCCGGTCCGTTGGGCCCGGTCGCGAACGCCGGGTCGATCCGCGGCAGCTCGGACACCTCAGGCAGCCGCCACGGCTCCGAACCGTTGGCCAGGTACCCGTCGGAGAGCACGACCACCGGCGTGCGGTAGCGCACCGCGATCCGCACGGCCTCCAGCGCGGCGTCGAAGCAGTCCGCGGGGGAGGCGGGCGCCACCACGGGCACCGGCGACTCGCCGTTGCGCCCGTACAGGGCCATGAGCAGGTCGGTCTGCTCGGTCTTGGTGGGCATGCCGGTGCTCGGACCGGCCCGCTGCACGTCCACGATGACCAGCGGCAGCTCGGTCATCACCGCCAGGCCCACCGTCTCCTGCTTGAGCACCATGCCCGGACCCGAGGTGGTGGTCACGCCCAGGGAGCCGCCGAAGGCCGCGCCCAGGGCGGCGCCCACACCGGAGATCTCGTCCTCGGCCTGGAACGTGCGCACCCCGAACCGCTTGTGCCGGGACAGCTCGTGCAGGATGTCCGACGCCGGGGTGATCGGGTACGAGCCCAGGAACAGGGGCAGCCCCGACTGCTCGGACCCGGCGATCAGCCCGTAGGCGGTGGCCAGGTTGCCGGTGATGTTGCGGTAGGTGCCCGCCGGGAGCCGCGCGGGCTTGATCTCGTAGGAGACCGCGAAGTCCTCGGTGGTCTCGCCGAAGTTCCACCCCGCCTGGAACGCGGTCAGGTTCGCGGCGAGGATGTCGGGCTTGGCGGCGAACTTCGACTTCAGGAACGAGGTCGTCCCCTCCGTCGGCCGGTTGTACATCCACGACAGCAGGCCCAGGGCGAACATGTTCTTGGCCCGCTGCGCGTCCTTCTTGGAGATGTCGGTGCCGGACAGCGCCTCCACCGTCATGGACGTCAGCGGCACCGCGCTCACCTTGAACGCGTCCAGCGTCCCGTCCGTCAGCGGATCGACCGCGTACCCGACCTTGGCCAGGCTGCGCTTGGTGAACTCGTCGGTGTTGACGATCACCGTGGCGCCCCGGGGCAGGTCGCCCAGGTTGGCCTTGAGGGCCGCGGGGTTCATCGCCACCAGCACGTCCGGGGCGTCCCCGGGGGTCATGATGTCGTGGTCGGCGAAGTGCAGCTGGAAGCTGGACACCCCGGGCAGGGTTCCGGCGGGAGCGCGGATCTCCGCGGGGAAGTTCGGCAGGGTCGACAGGTCGTTGCCGAACGACGCGGTCTCCTGCGTGAAGCGGTCACCGGTCAGCTGCATGCCGTCGCCGGAGTCCCCGGCGAAGCGGATGATGACGCGGTCGAGCTGTTCGATCTGTTTGGCCACTGAGATCGACGACCTCCTTGGTGAGCCGCCGGTCGTGACGGGCGGCGGCGCTCGGGTGTCGCCCCCGACCGGACCGCACCGTCGCGGGCCGGGTGTCTGGTTCGGGGACGTGGGGACAGCGTTCGCGGCCCTCGCGATCGCCGGATGCGCCAACCCGGTCTCGCGCGGTGCGGCCGCGCCGCGACGTCCGGGCCGTGAAGGGGCCAGCCTTCAACGACACGGCCGCCCGCACACCGGACCGAGGGGCTGGAGTCCCGACGGCCTGGTACGCGGAGTGATGAGGGCCACGTTCGCACTATAAGTCGTCGGGGGTGCCGAGACCGCGCGCGGGTGGCCATTCTCACACGGAGGGGGTCCGGAGGGGTGTGGCTGTGAGCGAAGGTGCGGGTGGTGCGGGGGAGACAGCAGGTGAGAGGGAGATCAGTGATGCCTCGGACGTTGGACCCGTAACGGGAACGCGGAGTGCCGACCCGCACGTTTGCCACCATGTACGCATTCATCGTCGGCTGAGCGAGGAGGTGGTGGCGTGCACGTCAGCGTGGTCCGCGCGGCCGGTCTGTTCGTCGGTGCCGCGGTGCTCGTCGTCCTGGTCGGCTGGCTGTGCGGAGCGGAGAAGGGCGCCCAGTTCTCGATCGCCCTGGTGCTGTGCGCCGGAGTCCTGGTCTACCTCTTCGGGGAGTCCCTGGCGCTGCGCGCGATGCGCGCGCGCCCGGTGAGCGAGATCGAGCGCCCCGAGCTGTACCGGATCGTCCGCGAGCTGGCCACGGCCGCCCGGCAGCCGATGCCCCGGCTCTACCTGTCGCCCGTGCGCTCGCCCAACGCCTTCGCCGCGGGCAGCAGTCCGCGCCGCGCCTCCCTGTGCTGCACCACGGGGCTGCTGCGCACGCTGAACGAACGCGAGCTGCGCGGCGTGATCGCCCACGAGCTGGCGCACATCCGGGCCAACGACACGCTGATCAGCTCGGTGGCGACCACCCTGACCGCGGTGATCACGGCGACGACCGCCATCGCCCTCCTCGTCCCGCTGGGGGACTCCGAGGAGAGCGACATGCCCACCCTGCTGGGCGGCCTGATGACGGTGCTGCTGGCGCCGCTCGCGGCCATGGTCGTCTACTGCGGGGTGGGGCGCCGACGCGAGTTCCGGGCCGACGAGCAGGCCGCGCGGCTGACCGGCGACCCGCTGGCGCTGGCCGACGCCCTGCGCAAGCTGGAGGTGGGCGCGTTCCGGTACCCGCTGCCCCGGGAGCGCAGCCTGCTGGCCTCGGCGCACCTGATGACCACCAACCCGTTCCCGAGCGGCGTGGGCCGCCTGTTCGCCGCGCACCCGCCGACGGCGGAGCGCGTCCGGCGCCTGCGGGAGCTGCGCCGCGGCTGGGACCTGGGCCACGGGGACTGAGGCGGTGCCGGTGGGACGGCGCGGAGAGCCAGTACCGGTGGGACGGCCAACAGGACGGTCCAACGAGCCAGCGCGGTGGGACGGCGACGGCCGCCCGTCCCCGAGGGGGGAGGGCGGCCGTCGTGTTCCCGCCGTCGGCTACGCCTGCCGGTCCGCCACCGCTAGCGGTAGTTGACGAACTGGATCGCCAGGTCGAAGTCCTTCTCCTTGATGAGGTTCTGGACGACCTGGAGGTCGTCCTTCTTCTTGGAGCTGACGCGCAGCTCGTCGCCCTGGATCTGGGCCTTGACGCCCTTGGGGCCCTCGTCGCGGATCAGCTTGGAGATCTTCTTGGCGTCCTCGGAGGCGATGCCCTCCTTGAGGCCGACGGGAAGGCGGTACTCCTTGCCCGAGAGCCTGGGCTCGTCGGCGGGGTCCAGGATCTTCAGGGAGAGCTTGCGCTTGACCAGCTTCTCCTTGAAGACGTCCAGGGCGGCGTTGACCCGCTCCTCGGCGTTGCCCCTGACCTCGATCCCGTCCTCGCCCTGCCAGGCGATGGTGGTCCCGGTGCCCTTGAAGTCGAACCGCTGGGCCAGCTCCTTGGCGGTCTGGTTCAGCGCGTTGTCGACCTCCTGACGGTCGAGTTTGGACACGACGTCGAAACTGGATTCGGCGGCCACGTTCGCTCACACCCCGCTAGGTCTTCATGGGTCGCGGGCGCCCGTGGACGCCCGCGTGGGTTCTCGTCGGTCCGCGCCGGATCCTGCGCGGACGGTCCTCAGAGCTTAGCCGCGCGCTGATCGGGCGCCCGACGTGCCCGGTCGGGGCGCGCCCGGACAACCGATTTCAGGTTCGGGCGGATCATCCGCTATTCTCGGTGATGCGCCGCGACGAACACGTCGCCGCAGCCCAGGCAGGTTGCCCGAGCGGCCAATGGGAGCGGACTGTAAATCCGTCGGCTTAGCCTTCCAAGGTTCGAATCCTTGACCTGCCACACGGGGAGAAGGCCCCGGTGACCAGCGGAGACGCTGGACACCGGGGCCTTCTCGCGTTCCCGGTCCTTCCCGGTCCTTCCCGGGTCTCCCCGGGACGGTCACAGAACAATCCCAGGCCGCGTTCCCGGGCGCCCGTGGCCGTCGACGGCCGCCTCGGGCCGGGTGCGGCCGACCCGCGGCCGTCCGCTTCGCCCGGGGCCGTCCGAGGCTGTCCGGGACCCTCGTGCGGCGGCCGTGGCGCGCCTCCGCCCCGGGGCGGGCGCGCCGCCCCACAGTGGGGGAGACGCGGGTCACATTTCCTGCGCCTCCAGCGGGCCGGAAGGCGTTCCGGACCCCGGGCGGCGCTGTTTTCCGGATTCGGCCGATCGCGGATCCATCGCGGTCGGGACACGGAAGGATAACGCGGATTCCCGCTCTCCCTACGGGGGCACGAAGAGCGAGATGTCTGCCTGCGTAGGCGCTGACCTGCGGTTTCACCGCTGCCTCCGGAGGGCTGGCGCGCGGGTTCCGTCCCGACTGTGCGGATAGCGGGTTGTGTGTCCGCTTCGCCGGTCCGGATCCGTCTTGGACCGGCGTCGGCCCTTTGGGCGTGTCGAGCGAAAAGGAAGCCAATAGGGCCATTCGCGGTCGGCACGAAAAGAATGGTCGCGACAATCTGGACAAATTGCTTGCCGAGTTTCGGCGTTGACAAAAACTGAGGGCCGGATGATGATTGCCCCAGTCCACCGCGACACAGGTGCAACAAGCGCCTGAGTCTTTTTCTGTCAATACCTCGTAACCGATTCTCGGGGGAAGTCATGTTCAAGAAGATGGCCGCTGCTGGCCTGGTCGCCGGTGCCGCGATGGGCGCGCTCCTCATGGGAGCCCCGGCTCACGCCAGTGGTTCGCACGGTGGTGACCAGCAGTTCAACCAGAACCTCCAGCTGGTTCCGATCCAGTCCTGCAACCTGGAGGCCAGCGTCGGCCTCGTTGCGGTCAACATCCCGATCCTGTCGCCGCAGACCACCGGTGACTGCGTGAACGGCCCCGTCGGCACCAACATCAGCTAGTTCCGGCAATCCGTCCGCAAGAAACGCTATCTCAAACTTTCTCGAAGGGTAATTCAATGCTGCGTAAGCTCGGAGTTGCCGGCCTCGTCGCTGGTGCTGCTTTCGGTGTCGTCCTCGCCGGTTCCCCGGCCTTCGCCAGTGGTTCGCACGGCGGCGACCAGCAGTACAACCAGAACCTCCAGGCCATCCCGGTCTCGCTGTGCAACACGGAGGCCGTCGTCGGCCTGGTCGCGGTCAACGTCCCGGTCCTGTCGCCGCAGACCACCGGCGACTGCACCAACGGCCCCGTCAGCACCAACATCGACTAGGAGTCCCGGCATGCTGCGCAAGCTCACCACCGCCACCGCGGTCGCCGGGATCGCCCTGGGCGCCATCCTGGCCGCCTCGCCCGCTTCCGCGAGCGGTTCGCACGGCGGCGACCAGCAGTACAACCAGAACCTCCAGTTGGTTCCGGTCCAGCTCTGCAACACCGAGCTGGTGGTCGGCATCCTGGCCGCGGTCAACGTCCCGGTCCTGTCGCCGCAGACCACGGGTGACTGCATCAACGGCCCGGTCAGCACCAACATCGAGTAGGGGACGGCCCATGCTGCGCAAGTTCACGGCGGCCACCGCCATCGCCGGTGTCGCCCTGGGCGCGCTGCTCGCCTCCTCGCCCGTGTTCGCCAGCTCCTCGCACGGCGGCGGTCAGCAGTTCAACCAGAACCTCCAGTTGGTTCCGGTCCAGATCTGCAACGCCGAACTGGCCGTGGGGGTGGCTGGGGTCAACGTGCCCATCCTGTCGCCACAGACGACGGGTGACTGCATCAACGGCCCCGCCACCACCAACGTCCAGCACGACAGCTCCGAGGGCCACGACAGTGGCGCCCCGGAGGGTCACAAGGGCGAGGGTGAAGACGGGGACAACGGGTACTAGCCACCTTCGAGTGGCGGGATCCCCGGTCCCGCAGTGACGGAACGCGAGTGGTTCGTCGAGGCCCTCCGGCAACCTGCCGGAGGGCCTTGTCGCAGGTAGGACATCCGAGGGAACCGACGTGGGGGGAGATGCCAGATGAGGCGCACGATCCTGACGGGAGCGGTACTGCTGTTGGCGGTCACCGGCTGCGGCGAGCAGGTGACCATGCCCGACCTGCCCGAGGGCACGAGTGCCCCGGAGGCGGAGCAGAGCCCGCAGGGGGAGACCGCCGGCCCGCAGGAGCAGGCCAGTCCGCAGGAGACGCGGCCCGCTCCGGAGGAGGACACCAACCAGAGCAGCGGGACCTTCGTCCTCAACCGGTACGGGAACGAGAACGGGTTCGACGACCAGACCCCCACCGAGTACGTCGCCACGGAGTTCACCACCTTCACCGACATGGAGTGGGGCACGTGGGCGGACGAGGTCGCGCGCGGCGAGGGAGGGGTCAAGGGGACCTGGTGCATGCAGGAGGGGTGCCAGGACGACCCCTACGAGGTCGAGGTCGAGCTGGGCAACCCGGTGGACGTCGACGGCACCATGTACTTCTCCACGTACACGATCACCGACTACGGCGAGGAGATGTCCGAGGAGATGATCGGGACGCTGGAGGAGGTCGACAGCGGGACCCTGACGCTGCCGAGCGCCGAGTGATCCGGAGCGGACGCCGAGGGCACGCCGCCGCACCCGGCGGAGGTGAGCTTCGCCTCCCTCCGCAGAATCATGCCAAAGTTCCTCAAAAGAACATAACGCCTGATCAAAACGGGTGACGCGGCCCTCTTTCCGGGACCGGACGGCGCCGAAACGGGCGTGGCGCGCCCGCGAGGTCTCTAGTCTGCTGAGTTGTGGGACTCAACCAGTGGACGGACAACCACGCGGACGACGGACGGGGCGCCGACGGGCGGCCGACGCCACGGCACGGCCGCGCTTCGCTGCTGCGCCTGGCCGCCTGGTTCGAGGAGGCCGACCCGGACCGGGCCGACGCCCTCGCCGCGGCCGCGTACGCCCTTCACCCCGCGCTCCACCTGGAGGGAAGGGTGGACGAGGGCGTGGCCGCCACCACCAGCTGGTGGCAGGCCGAGGCCGACCGCAGCACCGTCACCGAGCACCCGGGCGCCCGCCCGCCCGAGCCGGTGAGCGACCACCGCGCCCAGCAGGCGCGCCTGCGCGACGCCGCCGAGTCCTCCGCCCACTGGCGCCGCGCCGGTGCCGCGCAGATCCGCTCCCTGCTCACCGAGCCCACGGGCCGCCGCACCCGCCTGGACCTGTCCGGCGCCGGGATGGAGGTCCTGATGGAGCTCCTCACCGCGGCACTGGGGTCCGGCGACGCCAGCAGGCGCCCCACCTCCGCCGGGGACCTGGAGTTCGCGCTGCGCCTGCACGTCGTCGCCGCGCCGGGCGCCGACGTCACCATCCAGGGCGAGGGCGGAGAGCTGACCCTGGAGGGGCTGCGCCTGCTGGTGACCTCCTACGAGCAGCACACCGCCGGTGACCTCGCCCCGCTCCCCGAGGAGCCGGAGGAGGACGAGGAGGATCCCCTCGCCGTCGGTTCTCCGGAGGGTGGGGACGCCCCCGCCGCGTCCGGTCCCGACGCGGACCCGCTCGACTCCGCCGCCGACGACGCGGACCCGCTCGCCGCCGGGAACGCCGAGGAGCTCTCCCAGGAGGCCGAAAAGCCGTCCGAGGACCCGGAGAACCCCACCGGTTCTACCGCCCCCGCCAGCACGGACGTCCCGGCAGCCCCGTCCGCACCGGACGTCCCTGAGTCCCCGGCCACGCCGTTCGATCCTCGGGCCCCGTTCGCCCCGGCCGCCTCCGAGAGCACAGGAACACCATCGTCCTCGGCCGTACCCGGCGGCCCCGCGGTCGCTTTCGACCCGCGCGTTCCAGTCGCCTCCGAGAACTCGGAGACTCCACCGCCCCCGGCCGCACCCGGCGCCCCCTCCGCCCCGGCCGCTTCGACGGAACCCTCGTCCTCCCAGCCCCCGGCAGCCCCGCCGTACCCCGCGAATCCCGATGCCCCGTCCGCACCCGAAAGTGCTGAGACCTCGGACGACCCGCTGAGCCCTGCCGTCTCCCGGTTCCCTGCCGCCTCGGACCGCTCCGCGAGCGCGGACGCCCCTGCCGGCTCCGCCGACGCCGAGACCCAGACGGCTCCCTCCGTCCCGACGGGCCCCAAGAACCCCGAGGCCCCGGCAGCCCTTTTCGACCCTCGGCTCCCGACCGCCTCGGACCGCTCCGCGAGCACGGACGTCCCGGCATCCCCGGCCGCGCCGGACGTCCCGGCACCCTCGGCTGTACCCGGCGCCCCCGCGGCCCCTTTCGACCCGCGCGTTCCAGTCGGCCCTGAGAGCTCGAAGACCCCACCGCCCCCGGCCGCACCCGGCGCCCCCTCCGCCCCGGCCGCTTCGACGGAACCCTCGTCGCCCCAGCCCCCGGCAGCCCCGCCGTATCCCGCGAACCCCGGCGCCCCCTCCGCCCCGGAGATCCCCGGGACCCCCGCCGCCCCCTCCTACGCGGACATCCTGGGGCTTCCGGCCCCCGCCGCCCCCGCTCCCCGCCCCGAGGACACCGAACCCACCGGTAACCTCCCTGGACCGGACCCGGAGACCCCCGGCCCGGACGACCTGTCCGCGAACCCGCCCGAGACGCGATCGTGGGAGTGATGGAGACGGACACCTACAGCGAGGACGCGGCGCTCATCGGCGAACGCCAGGCCGCGGCCCGCGCCCTCCTGGCGCACCCCCTGCTCACCGAACGCACCCACCCCGCCGAGTTCGCCCTCGTGCGCTCCCACGCCGAGTGGCTCGTCCAGCGGTTCCAGCGCGTGCTCGACTACCGCCTGACCGTCGCCGAGGACCACGCCCGCCTGGTCAAACGCGGCCTCGTCACCGAGGTCGCGCGCCCCCTCGCGCGCGGGGCCGGCGCCCCCTTCACCCCGCGCACGCACACCTACCTGGCGCTGTCCCTGGCCGTCCTGGTCGAGGAGCACGGCCCCACCACCGTCCGCGTCCTGGCCGCCCTCGTCCGCTCCGCCGCGTACGAGGCCGGGGTCGACGCCGACCCCGCGCGCGGCCTCGCCGAGCGCCGCGCCTTCTGCGCCGCCCTGCTCCACCTGGTCGAGCTCGGCGCCCTCACCGAGGACTTCGGCACCATCGCCGACCACCGTGAGGACCCCTCCGCCGACGCGGAGCTGATCCCGCACACGCGGGTCCTGCGCTCGGTCGCCGCCCACCTGCCCCGCGCCTCCGACGACCCCGACTCCTTCCTCGCCGCCGCCCGCGACACCGACCCCGACGGCGACCACCAGGGCGAGACCGCCCTGCGCAGGCTCCTCGCCGAGACCGCGGTCGTCTACCGCGAGGAACTCCCCGACCGCCAGCGCGACCGCCTCGCCGCGCACCAGTGGCGGGGCGNTGGCGGGCCGCCGCGGCGCTCGGCAACCTCCTGGGCTGCGACACCGAGGTCCGCGCCGAGGGCGTCGCCCTCGTGATGCCCGACGAGGCGGGGGCCCGCCCCGTCTTCCCCTCCGACGACCCCGTCGGGCAGGTCGCCCTGGCCCTGGTCCGCCACCTCTCCGGCCGCCTGCACCCCGGTCGCCCCGCCACCTCCTCCCCCGTTCCGGAGAAGGAGCTGGACGCCGCGCTGGAGGCCCTCTGCGGCGCCGACGCGCCAGCGCGGGCCGAGTGGGCCCGCACCGCGGGACCCGAGGTCCCCGACCCCGGACGGCTCCGCGAACGGGTCCTGGTCCTGCTGGCCGACCTCGGACTGCTGCGGGGCGCACCCGGACGGTGGCGGCTCACCGCCGCGGCCGCCCGCTACGGAGCCGAAACGGACGTCCGCGTCCCCCCGATCCAGGACAATGACGAAGACAGCCGGACACACCCCGACCCGGTGCGTGCCCCCGGCGACGACGAGGGTGAACCCGACGCCCCCGACGCTCCCGCCGATCCCCGCGGCGACCTGAGCCGGGTGGCGTCCGTGCTGCAAGCGGTGGCGAACGAGAAGGTGAGCGCGACCAGTGGTGACTCAGGAGACCAGCCAGGCCCCGGAAGCGGCGGCGGCGACGGGTCCGGCTGATTCCGCCGGTACCGGCGCCTCCGACGGCGTCCCCCGCTACCGGCTCGAACGCGCGGGCATCCGCAACGTCTGGCAGTACGACGACCACGTCCTGGACTTCGCCGAGGGGCGGCTGCTGCTGCGCGGCCGCAACGGCGCGGGCAAGTCCAAGGCGCTGGAGATGCTGCTCCCGTTCCTGCTCGACGGCGACGTGCGCCGCCTGGACACCACGGGCACCAACCGCACCAGCCTGCGCTGGCTCATGGCCGAGGACACGCGACCGGGCCGCCTCCACGGGGCCGAGGAGGGCGGCCCCGACCTGCTCGGCGGCCCCGACGCGGAGGACGGACCCGCGGGCGGCCAGCACGGCGCGGGCGCGTCCGGCGACCCCGAGGGGGAGGACTCCGGTCCCGCCACCCGGCTCGGCTACCTGTGGGTGGAGTTCACCACCGAGCGCGGCGACCGCGGACTCGACGCCGCGGCCCGCTCCGGAACCGGCCGGGGGGCCTCCGCGCTGCTCGCCGGGACCGGCGCCAACAGCGCCTCCGCCCTCCTCGCCGCCAGCGCGGCGGCCAGCGCCGCCGCCGAGTCCGACGCGGCGGCCCGGGAGCCGGAGCCCCGCGACCCCGACGCCCCGCCCAGCCACCTGACCCTGGGCGCCGCCGTCATGGCGGTCGGCGACTCCGACCCGCGCTGCGTGTTCTTCGTCACCGACCGCCGGGTCGGCCACGACCTCGAACTCGTCACCGACGGCCGCCCCAAGCCCGTCGACCGCCTCCGCTCGGAGATCGGCGCCGACAACTGCTTCACCAGCCCCGTCCCCTACCGGGCCCGCGTGATGCACGACCTGTTCGGCATCGACGACTCCGTCCGCTACCGCAACCTCGTCCACCTGCTCTACCGGCTGCGCCGCCCCACCATCGGCGACCGCCTGGAGGCCGGGGAGCTCGTCGGCGTCCTGTCCGAGGCGCTGCCGCCCATGGACGAGACCATCCTGGACGAGGTCGCTCGCAACATCGCCGACCTGGAGCGGGCCCGCTCCGACAAGGACGCCCTCACCGAGGCCGGGGCGGGAGTCACCGCGTTCCTGGAGGACTACCGGGGCTACCTCGTCCACACCCTGCGCGCCCGGGCCGCCGAGGTGCGCGAACAGATCGACGCCGCCGCGGACCGGACCGAGGAGACCGCGGGGCTGCGCGCCGAACTCGACAGCCTCATCACGGCGGAGAGCCAGATCTCCGAGGAGCGCGACCAGGCCCGCCGCACCCGCGACACCGCCCGGTCCGACGACACGACCCTCGCCGCCGCCCAGGGAGGCGCCGCCGCGGCTACGGACGGCGANCGCCGCCGTGGGCGCCTACATCCGCGCGGCCGAGGCCGCCTGGGTCGCCGCCGAGCACGCCGAACGCGTCGAACGCCACACCGTCGAGCGGATCGGCGAGGACACCGCCACGATCGAGCGCGCGCTCGACGTCCTGCGCCAGACCCACGCCGAGGCCGCGCGCGCCGCCTCCGCCGCGGGGATCGACCCCGGCGTCCTCGGCGCCGTCCCCGACCCGGTCACCACCGTCCACGCGCCCCGCGAGAGCACCACCCGGGTCGACCTGCGGGGGCTGGAACAGGCCGTCGAACGCGAACCCGTCGAGGGCGTGGACTTGGACAGCCTCCGCGAACGCCTGGGCCGCCTCCACGACCGCCTCACCGGAGCGGCCGACCGCGCCGCCGACCGTGCCGACCTGGCCGCCCACCTGACCGGGCTCACCGCCGTCGAGGCCGCCGCCGACCGCGGCCTCGTCGCGCTGAACAGCGAGGCCGAGTCCGCCGACGCCGTGCTCGAACGCGCCCACCAGCGCGAGCAGGACGCCGTCGGCCTCGTACGGCGCCAGAGCGCCGCCTACGCCGAGGGCGTCCGGGCCTGGTCCGCCCGGCTGCGCGACTCCAGCCACGCGCACGCCCTGGGCGGGGCCATCCACGAGCTGGAGGGCAGCGTCGAACTGCCCATCGACGACGCGCTGCGCGTCCTGGACCCCGCGGTCCCCGGCAGGGTGGCCCGCCTGGCGCACGCCGCCGTGGACCCCCTCCTGGAGGAACTGCGCGCCCGCCGCGACGTGGCCGTCGGGGAGGAGGGCCAGCTCTCCGGCGAACTCGCGGAACTGGCGGACCGGCGCACCAGGAACGTCGAGCACGCCCCCGAGCGCCCCGGCTGGGCCACCTACCCGCGCCCCGACGGCGACGGCGTCCCGCTCTACCTGGCCGTCGACTTCGCGGACGGGCTCAGCACGCGCGAGCAGGCCGGACTGGAGGCCGCCCTGGAGGCCAGCGGACTGCTGGCGGGCTGGGTCCGCGCCGACGGCGCCCTGCACGACCCGACCACGCGCGACCTCATGGTCTCCCCGGTGCCGGTCCCCGCGCTGTCGCGCCCCATCCGCGGCCGGACGCTGCTCGACGTGCTCGTCCCGGCCGCCGCTCCCACCACCGGCCGCGGCGTCGCCCCCGAGACCCTGCGCGCCCTGCTCTCCTCCATCGCCCTGGACTCCGAGGCGGAACGGGCCCGCGACATCGAGGACTCCGAGGCCGAGCCCCGGCACCGCAAGGACAGCCCCGGCGCCGTCGCCCTCTCCAGCGCCGTGTCCCTCTCCGGCGGCTGGCGCCTGGGCGTGGCCTCCGGCGCCCACTACAAGAGCGAACCCGAGTACATCGGCGAGGCCGCCCGCAAACGGGCCCGCGACCGCACCACCGCCAACACCGACAGGCGCATGGCGATCGCCGAGGCCCTGCTCGCCGAGGCGGGCGAGCGCCGCTGGGCCGTCGAGCACTCCTACTCCGAACTCCTGGAGGTCTCCCGCGACCTGCCCGACGCCGCCCCCCTGATCCGCGCCTGGGCCGCCCTGGAGGTCGCCCGGGACGACGTGGCCGCCGCGCGCCGCGCCCACGACGTGGCCCGCGACACGGCCGAGGACTGCCGGGCCGAACTGCTCGACGTCCGCGAGAGGCTGCGCCGCTCCTCCGTGGTGGAGGGCACCGGCGAGGGCGGGCCCGCCGCGGGGGAGAAGGACCTGCCCACCGCGCGCGCCGACCTGGACAGCGCCCTGCGCGCCCTGGACCACCTGCGCGTCCTCATCGCCTCCGCGCTGCGCGACCTGGATGTCCTGGCCTGGGAGCTCGCCGACCACGAGCACCACGTCGCCGCCTGGCGGACCGTCCGGGCCGACCGGGTGCTGGCCGAGGACGCCCGCGCCGCGGCGATCGACGACATGATCACCGTCCGCCGCCAGATCGAGCTCGGCGACCGGGCGCGGGGGGTGGCCGACGAACAGCTCGACGCCGCCCGCGAGCAGGTCGGGGCCAGGGCCGAGGAGGCCGCCCAACGGCTGCCCGAACTCGAACGCGACGCCCAGCGCGCCCGGGACGAGCGGGTCAGCGCCGAGGCCCGCCTGGCCGCGGCCACGCGCGAGCGCGCCGAGCAGGTGAGCCGCGCGCTCGCCGCCGGGGACGGACTGGTCTCCGCGGTCACCGGGACCGACGCGTCCGGGGCCGAGGCCCCCGACGCCGTGCTGCTGCGCGCCGCCGGACTGGGCGCGTGCGCCGAGGACGACGCGCCCCTGGCCGCCTACCTCGCCGCCCGCGCCGAGACCGCGCCCCCCGGCCCCGACGACCGCCTCGCGCTGCTGGAGGCCTTCGTCGGCCGGATGGAGGAGGGCCTGGCCGCCCCGGAGGGCGAAGACGCCGCGGACGTGCCGCGGATCGACGACAGCACGGTCCTGGCCAGCCGCGAGGACCTGGACCGGGTGCTCGCCTCGGCGGGCTGGACGCAGGTCCGCACCGAGATGAGCGAACCGCGGGGCGTCAAGCGCCTCACGGTCCACGACGAGGACGGCGCGCACGACGTCACCGCCTACGCCGAGCGGGTCGCCGCCGCGGTCGCCGGGGCCGAGGAGAGCGTCGCGATCGCGGAGGAGGAGGCCTTCGAGCGGCACCTGCTCGGAGAGCTGGCCGGCCACCTGGCGCGCCAGGTCGAGGAGGCCAGGGCCCTCATCGCCACCATGAACGACGTCCTCAAGGACGTCACCACCTCGGCCGGTCTGGGCGTGCGCCTGGACTGGCGGCTGGCCCCCGACGCGGGCGCCGACATCGAGGCGGTCGTGCCGCTCCTGGCCACCCCGGCCCGGGAGCGGACCCGCGTGCAGACGACCCGGCTGCGCGACGCCCTCCGGCGCTGCATCGAGGCCATCCGCCGCCTGGACCCCACCGCCACGGGGGGCGCTCAGCTGCGCGCGGCCCTGGACTACCGGTCCTGGTTCACCTTCACCGTGTACGTGACCGACGGCGCGGGCGACGAGCGGCGCCTGGGGCACCGCACGGCGCTCAGCCAGGGTGAGCAGCGCGTGGTGGCCTACCTGGTGCTGTTCGCGGCCGCCGCCGCGCACTTCGACGCCCTGGCGGCCCGGGCTCCGTGGGCGCCGAGGCTGATCCTGCTCGACGACGCCTTCGCCAAGGTCGACGAGCCCACGCACGGGCGGCTGCTGGGCCTGCTGGTCGAACTGGACCTGGACTTCGTCCTGACCTCGGAACGGGTGTGGGGCTGCTTCGCCAGCGTCCCCAGCCTGAACATCTACGAGTGCCTGCGGGACCCGAACGTGCCCGGGATCGCCACCCTGCACTTCACGTGGGACGGGAGCAGGAGACGCCTGGTGGGGGTGTAGGGGGTCCGCGGCGGGGGAGGGGACCGGTCGTCTCCTCCCACAACGGAGACCGGCGTTCGGCGAGTGCTTCCTCCCGTCCTGTCCCAGGGCGTGTTCGGCGGACACATACCCTGCTGCGCGACGCCCCAGCACAACCCTCGCGGCGTTCTCATCAGTCGACAGCCAACCCCGGGCGGGCCCCCGCTGTGCGACACTGCCGAGCTTGCGAGGCAGGCACAGTAGGGGCACTCCTTCTTCGGCCTTGCGAGAGCCGCACTGGATGCTCCCGCCCGTCGCCCTCCACCACCCTCAACCGACGCGCTTCGCGCGCAGTGCCCTCTCGCGCCAGGCAGCATCCACCGAAAACGCCCTACTCTGCTTGTACAGAGACCACACATGAGCGGGGTGACGAAGTGACTCGGGTACCCGAGACGTTCGAGGGTGGGACGGCGCTCCTGGACGCTCTGGCGCGCTCCGGGCTGCCCCGGGAGGTCAGCTCCTGGGTCAGCGCGGCACTGTGGGGCGAGGACGCCCTGGAGGCCCGCCTGAGGGGCGAACGCGTCCCCGAGCCGGAACCCGGGGCCGAGCCGCCCGCGGGCAGGGTCCGGCGGACCTACCTCACGGGGATCAGGGTCCAGGGCTTCCGGGGCATCGGACGCCCCGCCGAACTCACCTTCGACGCCGGTCCCGGGCTCACCGTGATCGTCGGGCGCAACGGCTCGGGCAAGTCCAGCTTCGCCGAGGCCGCCGAGGCCGCCCTCACCGGCCGCAACCCCCGGTGGGACGCCATGCCCACGGGCTGGCGCGACGGCTGGCGCAACCTCCACTACGACGAGCGCACCGAGGCGACGGTGGACATCCGCGTCGCCGGGGACGAGGGCTCCACCCGCATCAGCCGCAGGTGGACGGGCGAGAGCGTCCGCTCCGCGCGCGGCGAGGTCGTCCACCCGGACGGCGAGGTCTCCCCCCTGAGGACCATGGACTGGGGCGACAACCTCGTGCGCTACCGCCCGTTCCTGTCCTACGACGAACTCGGCCGCACGGTAACCGGGCGCTCGGCCGAGCTGTACGACACCCTCACCGGCCTGCTCGGGCTCAGCGGCCTGGCGGAGGCCGAGCGCCACCTGGCCAAGGTGTGCGACGGGCTCGCCAAGCGCCGCGACCGGCCCTCGCGGGAGCTGCGGTACCTGCTCGACGCGCTCGGGGCCTCCGGCGACCCCAGGGCCGCCCGGGCCGTCCAGCTCCTCACCGCCTCCCACTTCGACATGGACGCCCTGCGCAGGCTCGCGTCCGACACCGGGCCCAGCGACCCCGAGCTGCACACGGTCCTGCGCCGCCTGCGGCGGCTGGCCGTGCCCGAGCGGACGCTGATGTCCGACGTGGTCAACGAGCTCCGGGGCGCGTCCATGGAGCTGGCCATGGCCGCGGGCAGCAAGGGCGACCGCGCGCACGGGGTCGTCAGGCTCCTGGAGCAGGCCCTCGAACACCACCAGCGCCACCCCTCGGAGACCGAGTGCCCCACGTGCACCGCGCCCCTGGGCGCCGACTGGGTGCGCCGGGCCAACGCCCAGCTGCGCGCGCTCAAGCCGCAGGCGGCCGTCGTCTCGGCCGCCTACGAGCGCGCCGACGCGGCCAGGGACCAGGCCCGCTTCCTGATGTCCCCGGCGCCGGGCTGGCTGCCGCCGGAGAGCGAGCTGGGCCAGGTGTGGTCGCTGTGGGAGTCCGGCGCGGACATCGAGGACCTGGCCGAGCTGGCCGAGCACGTCGAGGCGGTCGGCCGCAGGCTGCGGGCGGCCGCGGTGAGCGCCCGCCGGGACGCGAGCGAGCGGCTGGAGGACCCGACCGGCGGCTGGTCGGAGCTGGCCGAGCGGCTCTCGGGGTGGCTGGACGACGCCCAGGACGCCCTCACGGCGCGCGACACCCTCAACGGCGCCGAGGCCGCGCTGACGTGGCTGACGGAGCAGGCGAGGCTCCTGCGCGAGGAGCGGCTGGGACCGGTCGCCGCGCAGGCCGAGCAGGTCTGGTACCGGCTGCGCCAGGAGCGCCACATCGACCTCCAGGGCATGCGGCTGATCGGCCGGGGCGCCCGGCGCCGGGTCGAGGTGGACGTGTCGGTCGACGGCGTCGGGGACCAGACCAGCGCGCCCGGACTCCTGAGCCAGGGCGAGTTCCAGGCGCTGGCGCTCTCCATCTGCCTGCCGCGCACCCTGGTGGAGGGCAACCCCTTCGGCTTCCTGGTCCTGGACGACCCGGTCCAGGCGATGGACACCGAGACCGTGGAGGGCCTGTCCGCGGTGCTGGCGGAGGTGGGCAGGCACCGGCAGCTGATCGTGTTCACCCACGACACCCGCCTGTCCGACGCCCTGCGCAGGCTGGGCCTGCCCGCCAGCATCCGCACGATCAACCGGGACGCCATGTCCAACGTGTGGGTCGAGGCGGTCTGAGTCACAGTCGTGGCGCCGAACCGGCTGTGAACAGGGGTTTCGGCGCCCGGGCGCGGGCCGGGGGCGTTCGATTTGGCAGACCACCCCCGGATCCCTGTATAGTCATGACCAGCGCAAGGGGGCAACGCCCCCGGGGCGGACGAGAGAAAGCCCCACCAGCGCGCCCCTTTAGCTCAGTCGGCAGAGCGTCTCCATGGTAAGGAGAAGGTCTACGGTTCGATTCCGTAAAGGGGCTCCACCACTTGACGGGGTACGGTCCACTCAGGTGGGTGGCCGGAGGGAGCATCCGCCGGCCTGCACCGGGCCACAGTCCTGCTAGGGTTGTGCCCGTTGATCGGGGCGGGGTAGCTCAGTCGGTAGAGCAAGCGGCTCATAATCGCTGTGTCGTCGGTTCAAGTCCGGCCCCCGCTACCAACCCGCTGACCCCTGAGCCCACATCTCAGGGGTCGTCGCGGGCGTTTACCACTGTTTCCAGCGAGAAAGGCACTCCGAAGTGGCTGCCACCGACGTGAGGCCGAAGATCACCCTGGCCTGCCAGGAGTGCAATCACCGGAACTACATCACCCGCAAGAACCGTCGGAACACCCCCGACCGTCTCGCGATCAAGAAGTTCTGCCCGAACTGCCGCAAGCACAACGAGCACCGCGAGACCCGTTAGTCCCGCGCGAGCGTCCCTGTCGAGCGCGATCGTCTCCGCCGCGACGTCGCAGAGGCAGTTCTCGAAGGCTTCCAGCCCGGTGAGCGATCCGCTCACCGGGCTGTTCGCGTGTCCGGGCCCCTTCACGACAGGAGAGAGCGTGGCGATCAACCCTGACTACCTCGGCCGGGAGTACCCCGCGCCGGAGGCCTACGAGGTCACCCGGGGCAAGATCCGGGAGTTCGCCGAGGCGGTCAACGACCCCAACCCGGTCTACACCGACCAGGCCTCGGCCCGGGCGGCCGGGCACCCCGACGTGGTCGCCCCGCCCACCTTCCCGGTCATCCTGGGGATGGCCGGCTCGGCGCAGGCCATCGCCGACCCCGGCCTCGGCCTGGACTTCTCCCGGGTCGTGCACGGCGACCAGAGCTTCCGCTACAGCCGTCCGCTGCACGCCGGGGACGTCCTCAGCAGTGTCACCCGCATCACGGCCATCCGGGCCCTGGGCAGCAACGAGCTGATCACCCTGGAGACCGCGGCCCACGACGCCGACGGCGAGCACGTGGTCACCGCCACGATGATGCTGGTCGCGCGAGGAGGAGAGGAATGAGCAGGCTGCGCCACGCCGACGTCGAGGTCGGCACCGAGCTGCCCGAGCGCACCTTCCCGGTCCGCCGCCTGGACCTGGTCCGCTACGCGGGCGCCTCGGGCGACTTCAACCCGATCCACTGGAACGAGCGCTTCGCCAAGTCGGTCGGACTGCCCGACGTCATCGCGCACGGCATGTTCACCATGGCCGAGGCCGCGCGGGTGCTCACCGACTGGGCGGGCGACCCCGGCTGCGTCGTCGACTACTCGGTGCGCTTCTCCGCGCCCGTGGTGGTCCCCGACGACGACGAGGGCGCCGAGATCACCGTCGGCGGCAAGGTCAAGACCAAGAACGACGACGGCACCGTCACGGTGCTGCTGACCGCGCGGTCGGGCGGCGCCAAGGTCCTGGTGCAGTCCAAGGCCACCGTGCGCCTGGCGGGGTAGACGTGACCGCACTCTCCGAGTACACCACCCTGCGCCTGGGCGGCCCGGCGCGGACCTTCCGGGTCGCGGGCACCACCGACGAGCTGGTCGCCGCCGTCTCCGGGGCCGACGCCGCCGGTGAGCCCGTCCTCGTCCTGGGCGGCGGCAGCAACCTCGTGGTCTCCGACGCCGGGTTCCCCGGAACCGTGGTCCTCGTGGACTCCAAGGGGGTCTCCTTCGAGGAGGCGGGCACCGACGACGCGGGCGAGCCGGTCGTGCTGCTGCGCGCCGACGCGGGCGTGGAGTGGGACCCGCTGGTGGAGCGCGTCGTCGCCGAGGGCCTGAGCGGGCTGGAGTTCCTGTCGGGCATCCCCGGCCGGGTCGGCTCCACCCCCATCCAGAACGTGGGCGCCTACGGCCAGGACGTCAGCCAGACCATCCGCGAGGTGCTCGTCCACGACCGGCGCACCGGCGAGCGGCGCCGGATGACCAACGCCGAGTGCGGCTTCAGCTACCGCGACAGCGTCTTCAAGGGCGACGACCGCCACGTGGTGTGCGAGGTGGTCTTCGCGCTGCGCCGCTCCAAGCTCAGCCGTCCCGTCGCCTACGCCGAGGTGGCCCGCACCCTGGGGACCGAGGCGGGCGCCCGGGTGCCGCTGGAAAAGGCGCGTGAGACCGTCCTGGGGCTGCGCAGGGGCAAGGGCATGGTCCTGGACCCCGCCGACCCCGACACCCGCAGCGCCGGGTCGTTCTTCACCAACCCCGTGGTCACCGCCGAGGAGTTCGCGGCCGTGCGCGAGCGGGCCGCCGCCCGCCTGGGCGCCGACGCGCAGGTGCCCGGCCACCCCGACGCGCGGGGGGACGTCAAGCTCTCCGCGGCCTGGCTGATCGACCGCGCCGGTTTCACCAAGGGGTACGGCGACGGTCCCGCGCGCATCTCCGGCAAGCACAGCCTCGCCCTGACCAACCCCGGCGGCGCCACCACCGCGGACCTGCTGGAGCTGGCCCGCGAGGTGCGGGCGGGCGTGGAGGAGGCCTTCGGGGTCCGCCTGGTCAACGAGCCGGTGATGGTCGGCGTCTCGCTCTGACCCGGTGTGTTCCGCCCCGGCCCCAGCCGCGCCCAATTTCGTAGTTGGGCGCGGCTAACTTGTTTTTCAGGGCTGGCTGATAAAACAATTCAGTAAAGCCATGAATTGCATTCCCCTTCTGTTCTGCCATAAAGTCGGAGACGTCGAAGGGGAGTAGTCCCCAATGCGTGCGATCGACACACTGGCCGCCCCGCGGCCCGGTCGTACGAGCCCGGTCAGGCCAGACGCGCCGAGCCAGGAGCGGACGAGACCTTTGACCCGGAAAAGACCGGGTTGAAGTGGCGTCCGCCGCCTTCTGCCCAGACAACGTCGGACGGAAGGAGAAGCATGACGGGGTTCGCCGCCGGACTGGCATTCAGCGCCTTCGCCATCTTCATCGCCGAAATGGGCGACAAGACCCAACTCGTGGCGATGTCCCTGGCCACCCGCTACCGGGCCCTCACGGTCATCCTCGGCATCACCGCCGCCACCGCCGTCGTGCACGCGGGCAGCGTCCTGCTGGCCGAGGTCCTGGGCGCCGCGCTGCCCACCGACTGGCTCACCCTCGCCGCCGGTGTCGCGTTCCTGTTCTTCGGCGCGTGGACCCTGCGCGGCGACGAGATGAGCGACAAGGACGAGGCCCGCGCGGCCTCCCGGCGGATCCGCTCCGCGTTCGCGACCGTCTTCGTGGTCTTCCTCGTCGCCGAACTCGGTGACAAGACCATGCTCGCCACGATCACCGTGGGCACCCAGCACCACTGGCTGCCCGTGTGGATCGGCTCCACCGTGGGCATGGTCGCGGCCGACGCCATCGCCATCGCGCTGGGCGCCGTGCTCGGCAAGAAGCTGCCCGAGCGCGCCATCCAGATCGGCGCGGCCGTCCTGTTCTTCGTCGCGGGCGCCGCCATGCTGGGCCAGGGCGCCTGGATGCTCCTCGCCTGAGCCCTGAGCCCTGAGCCCTGAGCCCTGAGCCCGGCAGGGTGGAGCGGCTCAGTCCCCGGCGGGCTCAGCCCCCGGCGGGCTCCGGTTCGGCGGCCAGCCACGCGTCCACCCCGGCCAGCAGCTCCTTGCGCAGCGACTCCGGCGCGCCCGAGCCGCGGACCGACATCCGCGCCAGCTCGGCCAGCTCCGGGTCGGAGAACCCGAGCACCTCGCGGGCGATCCGGTACTGCTCCACCAGGCGCGGCCCGAACAGCAGCGGGTCGTCGGTGCCCAGCGCGACCGGCACCCCGGCGTCGAAGAGCGTGCGCAGCGGCAGCTGCCCCAGATCGTCGTACACCCCCAGGCCCACGTTGGAGGTCGGGCAGACCTCCAGCGTCACCCCGCGCTCGGCGATCCGCTCCACCAGCCGCGGGTCCTCCACGGCCCGCACCCCGTGCCCGATCCGGTCGGCGTCCAGCACGTCCAGGCACTCGCGCACGCTGCGGGGCCCCTGGAGCTCGCCGCCGTGCGGCGCGGAGAGCAGCCCGGCCCGGCGCGCGATCCGGAACGCCCCCTCGAACTCCAGGGCGCGGCCCCGCCGCTCGTCGTTGTTCAGGCCGAACGACACCACGCCCCTGCCCGCGTACTGGCGGGCCAGGCGGGCCAGCACCTTGGCGTCCAGCGGGTGCCTGGTGCGGTTGGCCGCCACCATCAGGCCGACGTGTACCCCGGTCGCGCGCTCGGCGGCGCGGGCCGCGTCCAGGAACAGCTCCAGGGTGGCGGTGAGCCCGTCGAAGAGCGACGCGTAACCGCTCGGGTCCACCTGGATCTCCAGCCAGCCGGACCCGGCCGCGCGCTCGTCCTCGGCCGCCTCGCGCAGCAGCCGGTACACGTCCTCGGGTCTGCGCAGCACCGACCGGGCGATGTCGTACAGGCGCTGGAAGCGGAACCAGCCGCGCTCGTCCGTGGCGCGGAGCTTGGGCGGCCACTCCTCGACCAGGGCCTGGGGGAGGTGGATGCCGTGCTCGGCGGCCAGCTCCACCAGGGTGGGATGGCGCATCGACCCGGTGAAGTGCAGGTGCAGGTGTGCTTTGGGCAGCCGGTCCAACCGGCGGGCGCTGGTCGGTGTCTCCATGACGTAAGCCTGCCGCATACGGCGCGCCTCCGGTGCCAGGACGCCCCACTTCGGTGCGCGGGGACCGGCCCCGTACACGCGGACGCGCCCCGGGGAACCGGTCCCCGGGGCGCGTCCGACGGCCGTACGGCCTACTTGGCCTCGGCCAGCAGCTTCTGGATGCGGCTCACGCCCTCGGCGAGGTCCTCGTCGCTGAGCGCGTAGGACAGGCGCAGGTAGCCGGGGGTGCCGAAGGCCTCACCGGGCACCACGGCGACCTCGGCCTGCTCCAGGATGAGCTCGGCCAGCTCGGTGGAGGTCCGCGGCGTCCGGCCGCGGATCTCCTTGCCCAGCACGCCCTTGACCGAGGGGTAGGCGTAGAAGGCGCCCTGCGGCTCGGGGCAGACCACGCCGTCGATCTCGTTGAGCATGCGCACGATCGTCTTGCGACGGCGGTCGAAGGCCTCGCGCATCGTCGCCACGGCGTCCAGGTCGCCGGAGACCGCGGCCAGGGCGGCGGCCTGCGAGACGTTGGCGACGTTGGAGGTGGCGTGCGACTGGAGGTTGCCCGCGGCCTTGACCACGTCCTTGGGGCCGATGATCCACCCCACGCGCCAGCCGGTCATCGCGTAGGTCTTGGCCACGCCGTTGACGATGACGGTGCGGTCGGCGATCTCGGGCACCTCGACGGGCAGGGAGGAGAACTCCGCGTCCCCGTAGACCAGGTGCTCGTAGATCTCGTCGGTCAGCACCCACAGGCCGTGCTCGTTCGCCCAGCGGCCGATCTCGCGGACCTGCTCGCGCGGGTACACGGCGCCGGTCGGGTTGGACGGGGAGACGAACACCAGGACCTTGGTGCGCTCGCTGCGCGCCGCCTCCAGCTGCTCCACGCCGGCCAGGTAGCCGGTGCTCTCGTCGGTGACGACGAAGACCGGGACGCCGCCCGCGAGCTTGATGGACTCGGGGTAGGTGGTCCAGTACGGGGCGATGACGATGACCTCGTCGCCCGGGTCCAGCATGGCGGCGAAGGCCTCGTAGATGGCCTGCTTGCCGCCGTTGGTCACCAGGACCTGGGCGGGGTCGACCTCGTAGCCGGAGTCGCGCAGGGTCTTCTCGGCGATGGCCTTCTTGAGCTCGGGCAGGCCGCCGGCGGGCGTGTAGCGGTGGAACCGGGGCTCACGGGCGGCCTCGACGGCGGCCTCGACGATGTAGTCGGGCGTCGGGAAGTCGGGCTCTCCCGCGCCGAAGCCGATGACGGCACGGCCCTCCGCCTTCATGGCCTTGGCCTTGGCGTCCACGGCCAGGGTGGCGGACTCGGAGATCGCGCTGATACGTGCAGAGAGACGGGGTCGATCAGTCATGCGTCCCATGTTGTCATGCGTGCCTGGTCCGGGCGCGGGCGGGAAGGAGGGCGCAACCGGACGAAGGGGTCGTTTCCCCTCCCCGGCGGGACGAACGGTTTGGTCACGGCGCTCCGAGCGCATACACTCTCTCGGGTCGGCCGGTCGTGGCCCAGGTGTTACCTGGCGCACGGTGTGCGTAGCGCACCGGAACCGGCTATGGTGGGATCGCAGTTTCCGCTAAGGGCAGTGGCTCAATTGGCAGAGCACCGGTCTCCAAAACCGGCGGTTGGGGGTTCGAGTCCCTCCTGCCCTGCACCTTCGCGCGTGCGGTGCGGCGCCCGGCGGGCGCCGCACCGCACGGGCACCGGAACTACGGGGACAAGTAGCAGCCCGCGACCCTAAGGACCCCAGGTGACTCAGACTGACGCCGACGCCAAGCCCGACAAGGAGCCCAAGCGTCGTACCGGTCCGGTGACGTTCACCAAGCAGGTCGCCGGAGAGCTGCGCAAGGTCCGCTGGCCCACGCGCCGCGAGCTCGTGACCTACACCATCGTGGTCCTCGTCTTCGTGCTGGTCGTCCTGGGATACGTCTCCCTCGTCGACTGGGGCTTCGGCGAGGCGGTCACCTGGCTCTACGGCACGTTCGGCACCCCGCAGGGAGTCTGACCACCCCTTCCGCGCCGCGCCTCCCGCAGGAGTCGGGACGCGGCCTCCTCGTCCGCGCGTTGGTCCCGGTTCGCCCGGAGAGACCGTAAGCTGGCAGAACCGGGTTCGACGTACAGCGCTGCCTCGTGTGCGTCGCCCCGAGAGCGAATCCGACGAGAGAAAGAGCAGCCGTGTCCGAGTCCCCACTGACCTCTGACGACTTCCCCGATGAGGAGCCGGATCAGTCGTCGGCGGAAGAGACCGGCCTGGCGGGCGAGCTGCCGGAGGACGCGACCGACGCGGTCGACACCGACAGCCCGGAGCTGACCGGTGACGCCGACGAGTCCGACGCCGCCGACGACCACGAGGGCGTCCTGGAGGAATCCGAGGAGTCCGAGGAGGAGGGCGAGGCCGCCGAGGAGGAGGCCCCCCGCCTGGACCCCGTCGAGGAGTTCAAGAACGAGCTCGTCCTGCTTCCCGGCGACTGGTACGTCGTGCACACCTACGCCGGTTACGAGAAGCGGGTCAAGGCCAACGTCGAGAGCCGCACCCAGTCCCTCAACATGGAGGAGTACATCTTCCAGGTCGAGGTGCCCGAGCACGAGGTCACCGAGGTCAAGAGCGGCAAGCGCCAGCAGGTCACCGAGAAGGTCCTGCCCGGCTACGTGCTCGTCCGCATGGACCTGACCGACGAGTCCTGGTCGGCCATCCGCAACACCCCGGGCGTCACCGGCTTCGTGGGCCTGTCCAACAGGCCCGCGCCGCTGAGCCTGACCGAGGTGGCCAAGCTCCTCGCCCCCGAGCCGGAGGTGGAGCCGGAGCAGGCGCAGCAGGCCCGGGCCGGGGGCGGCGGCGTCGGAGACGCCCGCATGGACGTGGCCTACGAGGTCGGCGAGTCCGTCACCGTCATGGAGGGTCCGTTCGCGACCCTGCCCGCGACGGTCAGCGAGATCAACCCCGACACCCAGAAGCTCAAGGTGCTGGTGTCGATCTTCGGCCGCGAGACGCCGGTCGAGCTGTCGTTCAACCAGGTCGCCAAGATCTAGCACGTCCACACCGGGTGCCCCGGCAGGCGTTCCGCGCCCGCCTGGGCACCCGGTGCCCTTCCCCGCCGTTTCCGCCCGGCCCCGGCGATTCCGCAGGACTCTGCCAGGGCACCCCCGGCCCCCGCCGCTCGCGCTCGGGTCCTGTGATCGCGAAGCGCCTGTCAGGACACCCCGGGCCCCCGCCGTTTCCGCCCGGCCCCGGCGATTCCGCAGGGCTCTGCCAGGGCACTCGCGGGAGCGGCATAGACTTGGTGGGTCCGCCCCGTGGCGGACCCACTCGCGCGCCCCGCCCCGGCGGGACGCGCCCCCGGTCCGCCCGGTCCCGGCGGGCCGACGCCCCGCGCCAGTCGAGCGCGGGGTTCCCGCCTCCTTCGGCAGCGGTTCCCCGGCCTCCGCGGCCGCGCGGTGCCGTCAGGGAGGCAACGGGACCAGAACACAACGCAGATCAGGCAAAGGACCCGATATGCCTCCGAAGAAGAAACTTGCCGCACTCGTCAAGGTGCAGCTCCCCGCCGGTCAGGCGACCCCGGCGCCGCCCGTCGGTACCGCGCTCGGTCCGCACGGCGTCAACATCATGGACTTCTGCAAGCAGTACAACGCTGCCACGGAGTCCCAGCGCGGCAACGTCATCCCCGTAGAGATCTCCATCTACGAGGACCGTTCCTTCACCTTCGTCACCAAGACGCCTCCGGCGCCGAAGCTGATCCTGAAGGCCGCCGGTCTGGACAAGGCCGCCACCGACCCGGGTCGCAGCACCGCCGGTTCCATCACCGCCGAGCAGGTCCGCGAGATCGCGCAGACCAAGCTGCCCGACCTCAACACCGAGGACATCGAGGCCGCCGCCAAGATCGTCGCCGGTACCGCCCGCTCGATGGGCATCGAGGTCAAGTAACCCCCCGCACGGTGGCACCGGTCCGCGAAAGACCGGAGCGACCGGGGGCGCTCGACGTTCAAGAACCACCGTGGCAGGGCCAGGCGCTGGCCCGGTGACCACACGTTCCTCAGGAGAACAGAGTGAAGCGCAGCAAGAACCACCGCAAAGCCAGCCAGCAGGTGGACCGTGACAAGCTCTACGGCCCCGCCGAGGCCGTGAAGCTCGCCAAGGAGACCTCCACCGTCAAGTTCGACGCGACCGTCGAGGTCGCCCTGCGCCTGGGCGTCGACCCGCGCAAGGCCGACCAGATGGTCCGCGGCACCGTGAACCTGCCGAACGGCACCGGCAAGACCGCTCGGGTCCTGGTCTTCGCGACCGGTGAGCGTGCCGAGCAGGCTCTCGCCGCTGGCGCCGACATCATCGGCGACGACGAGATGATCGAGAAGGTCTCGAAGGGCTTCACCGACTTCGACGCCGTCGTGGCCACCCCGGACCTCATGGGCAAGGTCGGCCGCCTCGGCCGCGTGCTCGGTCCGCGCGGCCTGATGCCGAACCCGAAGACCGGCACCGTCACCCCCGACGTCGCCAAGGCCGTCACCGACATCAAGGGCGGCAAGATCGAGTTCCGCGTGGACCGCCACGGGAACCTGCACTTCATCATCGGCAAGGCCTCCTTCGACGAGCAGAAGCTCCTGGAGAACTACCAGGCCGCGATCGACGAGGTGAACCGCCTCAAGCCGTCCGCCGCCAAGGGCCGCTACATCAAGAAGGCCGTGGTCTCCACGTCCATGGGCCCGAGCATCCCGCTCGACGCCTAGCCTCCGCGGCTGCCCAGCGCAGACGAGAGCGGCCCCCGCAGTCCGAGAGGACGGCGGGGGCCGCTCCGCTTCTCCCGGGCCCTCCGGCCGCCGCGCGGCGGCCGGAGAAGCCCAGGGGCGTCCGAGTGCCTACATGTCGGTGATCTCGTCCTCGGCGGGCATCTCGAAGGAGGTCTCACCCAGGCCCGAGAAGACCATTGAGATGTCGGCCTCCTCATCGGAGAAGTCCATGCGCATCGGGAAGCCGTCGTCGGCGACCCAGGCGGACACGTCGACGGGTCCGCTGACGCCGCCCAGGAGCCCGTTGACGGCGTCCTTCTGCTCCTGGGTCAGGGCCGCGACGTCCTCGCCGGTCATCGTGCCCTCGATGAGGGTGGTCGAGACGCCGCTGATCTCCTCGGCGCCCGTCTCCTCGATCTGCTCGATCTCCGCGAACGCCCCCACGATGTCGGGGAGCGCGTTGATGTCGAACATCTCCTCCGGCGCGATCTGGTCGGTGTCCTGGGCGCCGCGGACCCAGGCGGTGTCGACCTCCTGGAGACCGTTGTGGTTGGAGACGAGGGCGTCGCCCTCGGCCGGGATGATGACGATGGACGTGCCGATCTCCTCGGCGGTCATGCCCAGGTCCTGGCCGGACACCTCGGCCAGCTCCAGGAGCATCTCGCCCATCGCGGGCATGACCATGGTGACCTTGGCCGCCTGCGGGTCGTCCATGACCTCGTAGGTCATGTCCATGTCGACGTCGCCCATGTCGGGGTCGGGCATGACCATCGAGATGTCGAGGGTGTAGTTCTCGATGTCCTGGGTGCTCTCACCGAGCGCGGCGACCAGGTCCAGGACGCTGCCGCCGCCCTCCTCGGGGGCCGCCTCCGCCGCAGCTTCGGCGGGCTCCTCCTCGGCGGCGCCTCCGCCGCAGGCGGTGAGGGACAGGGCGAGGGTGCCGGCGGAGATCAGCACCGGCATACGGGTCTTCACGGGGTGTTTCGCCTTCTTCTTTTGTGCGGGGGACGACGGGCACGACTGGGAGCGGGGGTGCCCGGTAGCGTCATGCTGCCATGGCGGAGGGACGTTCCGGTTCCAGCCGGTTCCTCCGCCCGGTCGCCGCTCCGACGTCCGCCGTGTCCAGGCGGTTCCGCGCCCGCGGGGGAGTGAGCGCGATCACGGTCCCCGCCTTCCGATGCGGAACGGGGACGCCGGGATGTGCGGTACGATGGGTTCTTGCCGAAGACCGCTGGTCGTCACCCGAACGGGTGACCTAAGGGCCCATCCGCGATGGGCGCCCGCGCAGGTGTCACAAGAGCTTCCCGTTCCGGTATCGCGCTCCACGCGCCACCAGAACGCGGTCACGCCCCGTGCGCCTCGCGCCCGGGGCTTTTTCTCGTGCTGACGCCGATCGCCCGGGTCCTTGGAGTCAACCAGCGTTCAATGTTGGAAGGAGTCCCATGGCGAGGCCGGACAAGGCAGCCGCGGTCGCCGAACTCACGGGCGAGTTCCGTGAGTCGAACGGCGCCGTGCTGACCGAATACCGGGGGCTCACTGTCGCGCAGATCACTGAACTGCGTCGCAGCCTCGGCCAGAACGCGCGTTTCCGCATCGTCAAGAACACGCTGACCAAGATCGCGGTCACGGAGGCCGGTGTCGACGAGCAGGTCAAGGACCTGCTCGAGGGCCCGTCCGCCATCGCCTTCGTCCACGGTGACGTGGTCGAGGCCGCCAAGGGTCTGCGTGACTTCTCGAAGGCGAACTCGCCCCTGGTGATCAAGGGCGGTGTCATCGACGGCAAGCCGATGAGCGCCGACGACATCACCAAGCTGGCCGATCTGGAGTCCCGCGAGGTCATCCTCGCGAAGCTGGCGGGTGCGCTCAAGGCCAAGCAGGGCCAGGCCGCCGCCGTCTTCCAGGCGCTTCCCTCCAAGACTGTGCGTCTCGCGCAGGCCCTGGCGGACAAGCGTTCCCAGGAAGCCGCCTGACCGTTCTGAAACCCGCCGGGCGCCGAAGGCGTCCGGACACTGACTCGCACGCGGGCCCGACAGGACCGCGTGTCCGCAGAGAAAGAGAGATCGCACCATGGCGAAGCTCAGCAACGAGGACCTGCTTGCCGCGTTCGAGGAGATGACCCTTCTCGAGCTGGCCGACTTCGTGAAGCTCTTCGAGGACAAGTTCGACGTCACCGCCGCCGCTCCGGCCGCCGTGGCCGTCGCTGCCCCGGGCCAGGGCGGCGGCGCCGCCGAGGTCGAGGAGCAGACCGAGTTCGACGTCATCCTCGAGGGCGCTGGCGACAAGAAGATCCAGGTCATCAAGGAGGTCCGCGGCCTCACGAGCCTGGGCCTCAAGGAGGCCAAGGACCTGGTCGACAACGCTCCCAAGGCACTGCTGGAGGGCGTCAACAAGGAGACGGCCGACAAGGCCAAGGCCGCTCTCGAGGGCGCTGGCGCCTCCGTCACCCTCAAGTAGTCCCACGCGGGCCGCTGAGCGCCCGCTGGCCTGCTTCCGGCGGCCGTCCCTCCCTCCGGGGAGGGGCGGCCGCCTTCGTGTGTCCTGGGGCCCCTCGCCGCCTCCGGGCGGCTTTCCCGCGCCCCGCCGTGTCCGTCACCGCTCGTCCCGCCCCCCTGTGCGAAGCTGAGGGGGATCCGGGGGGTCCCGGAAGCCGGGGGTGCGTGTGCGAACTGTCCCCCGGACGCGCTAATCTCCCGTCCCGGGAAACCCGCTGAGGCCCGCAGGACGTGTTTACCCGCCTGAGGCGGGGGAATCCTTCGGATGTCGTTGGCTCCCGACCCCCGGGCCAGGGCAGGCGCACCAGTCCACCGACGAGGTCGTCGGACAGTCCCGGTCAGCCGGAATCCGGGCTCCTCCGCCAGGAGCGGGCTTGACGGATCGCCCTCCAGGGGTGATCCTGCCGGTGTCGTGAGTGGCGCTGTGGACCGTGAGTGGACAGCGGTGTGGTGTTCGGCTACACTGCTCTTTTGCGCTGCCCTTTGGTGATCCCTGTGCCGGTGAAGGCTACCGCCACTCCATTTTTCCGGACATTCCGGTGGCCCGCTCCCGCTCGATGTGACCGTCTCAACCGCGTTGCGGCGGTCCTTCTCGTGACGGATCGTCTGGCGTGCGCGCTTCAACCGCCACAAGCCTTCGGAAGGACCCCTGTTGGCAGCCTCGCGCAACGCCTCCGCTAACGCCCTTGGTCCGCACCGCGTTTCCTTCGCCCGTATCCAGGAACCACTGGAGGTCCCGAACCTCCTTGCCCTTCAGACCGAGTCGTTCGACTGGCTGCTGGGCAACGACAGGTGGAAGACCCGGGTTGAGACGGCCCGAAACGCCGGCCGCAAGGACGTTCCGGAGCAGTCCGGGCTCGAAGAGATCTTCGAGGAGATCAGCCCGATCGAGGACTTCTCGGGCACGATGTCCCTGTCGTTCCGCGACCACCGGTTCGAGCCGCCCAAGTACTCAGAGGATGAGTGCAAGGACAGGGACATGACCTACTCCGCCCCGATGTTCGTCACGGCGGAGTTCATCAACAACGACACCGGTGAGATCAAGAGCCAGACGGTGTTCATGGGCGACTTCCCGCTCATGACCGAGACCGGCACCTTCATCATCAACGGCACCGAGCGCGTCGTCGTGTCCCAGCTGGTGCGCTCTCCGGGCGTGTACTTCGACAAGTCCGTCGACAAGACCTCGGACAAGGACCTCTTCGGCTGCAAGGTCATCCCGTCCCGCGGCGCCTGGCTGGAGTTCGAGGTCGACAAGCGCGACTTCGTCGGCGTCCGCATCGACCGCAAGCGCAAGCAGGGCGTCACCGTCCTGCTCAAGGCGCTGGGCTGGACCACCGACCAGATCCTGGAGCGCTTCGGCCAGTACGAGTCCATCCGCAACACGCTCGAGAAGGACCCCACCGCGGGCACCGACGACGCGCTGCTGGACATCTACCGCAAGCTGCGCCCCGGAGAGCCGCCCACGAAGGAGTCGGCCCAGGCGCTGCTGGAGAACCTGTACTTCAACCCCAAGCGCTACGACCTCGCCAAGGTCGGCCGTTACAAGATCAACAAGAAGCTCGGTCTGGACACCGACTACCGGCAGGGCACCCTCACCGAAGAGGACATCGTCGCCACGATCGACTACATCGTCCGCCTGCACGCGGGCGAGACGGAGAAGGAGACCGTCAACGGTCCCCGTCCGATCGAGACCGACGACATCGACCACTTCGGCAACCGCCGCCTGCGCACCGTCGGCGAGCTCATCCAGAACCAGGTCCGCCTGGGCCTGGCCCGCATGGAGCGCGTCGTCCGCGAGCGGATGACCACCCAGGACGTCGAGGCGATCACGCCGCAGACCCTGATCAACATCCGTCCGGTCGTGGCCTCCATCAAGGAGTTCTTCGGCACCTCGCAGCTGTCGCAGTTCATGGGCCAGACCAACCCGCTGGAGGGCCTGACGCACAAGCGCCGCCTCTCGGCGCTGGGCCCGGGCGGCCTGTCCCGTGAGCGCGCGGGCTTCGAGGTCCGCGACGTGCACCCCTCGCACTACGGCCGCATGTGCCCGATCGAGACCCCCGAGGGACCGAACATCGGTCTGATCGGCTCGCTCGCCGCCTACGGCCGGGTCAACTCCTTCGGCTTCGTGGAGACCCCGTACCGCCGCATCATCGACGGCAAGGTCTCCGAGCAGGTCGACTACCTGACCGCGGACGAGGAGGACCTCCACGTCATCGCGCAGGCCAACACGCCGATGAACCCCGACGGCTCCTTCGCCGAGGCCGGTGTGCTCGTCCGCCGCAAGGGCGGTGAGTTCGAGCAGGTCAGCACGGACGAGGTCGACTACATGGACGTGTCGCCGCGCCAGATGGTGTCGGTCGCCACCGCCATGATCCCGTTCCTGGAGCACGACGACGCCAACCGCGCCCTCATGGGCTCGAACATGCAGCGCCAGGCCGTGCCGCTGCTGATGGCCGAGTCGCCGTTCGTCGGCACCGGCATGGAGTACCGCGCCGCCACCGACGCCGGTGAGGTCGTCCTGGCGCAGAAGGCCGGTGTCGTCGAGGACGTCACCGCCGACTACGTCACCGTCATGGCCGACGACGGCACGCGCAAGACGTACCGCATGGGCAAGTTCCAGCGCTCCAACCAGGGCACCTGCTTCAACCAGCGGCCGATCGTGGCCGAGGGCCAGCGGGTCGAGGAGCGGCAGGTCCTCGCGGACGGCCCCTCCACCGACCAGGGTGAGATGTCGCTGGGCAAGAACCTGCTCGTGGCGTACATGTCCTGGGAGGGCCACAACTACGAGGACGCGATCATCCTCTCCCAGCGCCTGGTGCAGGACGACGTCCTGTCCTCGATCCACATCGAGGAGCACGAGGTCGACGCCCGCGACACCAAGCTGGGCCCGGAGGAGATCACCCGCGAGATCCCCAACGTCAGCGAGGAGGTCCTGGCCGACCTCGACGACCGGGGCATCATCCGCATCGGCGCCGAGGTCGTGGACGGCGACATCCTCGTCGGCAAGGTCACGCCCAAGGGCGAGACCGAGCTGACCCCGGAGGAGCGCCTGCTGCGCGCGATCTTCGGCGAGAAGGCGCGCGAGGTCCGCGACACCTCGCTCAAGGTGCCGCACGGCGAGACCGGCAAGGTCATCGGCGTCCGCGTGTTCAGCCGCGAGGAGGGCGACGAGCTCGCCCCCGGCGTCAACGAGATGGTCCGCGTCTACGTGGCCCAGAAGCGCAAGATCACCGACGGCGACAAGCTCGCGGGCCGCCACGGCAACAAGGGCGTCATCTCCAAGATCCTGCCCCAGGAGGACATGCCCTTCCTGGAGGACGGGACGCCGGTCGACATCATCCTCAACCCGCTGGGCGTGCCCGGCCGTATGAACGTCGGCCAGGTCCTGGAGGTCCACCTGGGCTGGCTGGCCAAGAACGGCTGGCTGGTCGAGGGGGTCGAGGAGGAGTGGCAGAAGTCGCTGGCCGCCATCGGCGCCGACGACGTGCCGCCGGGCTCCCGCGTGGCCACACCGGTCTTCGACGGCCTGCACGGCGACGAGCTCAGCGGCCTGATCAGGTCGGTGCGCCCCAACGCGGACGGCAACCGCCTGATCAACGACGACGGCAAGGCGCGGCTGTTCGACGGCCGCACCGGCGAACCCTTCGCCGAGCCGATCTCCGTCGGTTACAAGTACATCCTCAAGCTCCACCACCTCGTGGACGACAAGATCCACGCGCGCTCCACCGGCCCGTACTCCATGATCACCCAGCAGCCGCTGGGCGGTAAGGCGCAGTTCGGCGGCCAGCGCTTCGGTGAGATGGAGGTGTGGGCGCTGGAGGCCTACGGCGCCGCCTACGCCCTCCAGGAGCTGCTCACCATCAAGTCCGACGACGTGGTGGGCAGGGTCAAGGTCTACGAGGCCATCGTCAAGGGCGAGAACATCCCCGAGCCGGGCATCCCTGAGTCCTTCAAGGTGCTCATCAAGGAGATGCAGTCGCTCTGTCTGAACGTGGAGGTGCTGTCCAGTGACGGTATGTCCATCGAGATGCGGGACAGCGACGAGGACGTCTTCCGCGCGGCGGAGGAACTGGGAATCGACCTGGGTCGGCGGGAGCCGAGCAGTGTCGAAGAGGTCTAACTTCCGCATTCTTCGAGAGCAGGGGACGAATTAAGTGCTCGACGTCAACTTCTTCGACGAGCTGCGCATCGGCCTGGCCACGGCCGACGACATCCGCCAGTGGTCGCACGGCGAGGTCAAGAAGCCCGAGACCATCAACTACCGCACCCTCAAGCCCGAGAAGGACGGACTCTTCTGCGAGAAGATCTTCGGTCCGACCCGCGACTGGGAGTGCTACTGCGGCAAGTACAAGCGCGTCCGCTTCAAGGGCATCATCTGTGAGCGCTGCGGCGTCGAGGTGACCCGCGCCAAGGTGCGCCGTGAGCGGATGGGCCACATCGAGCTGGCCGCTCCCGTCACGCACATCTGGTACTTCAAGGGCGTGCCCTCCCGCCTGGGCTACCTGCTGGACCTGGCGCCGAAGGATCTCGAGAAGATCATCTACTTCGCCGCCTACATGGTCACGTGGGTGGACACCGAGGCCCGTGAGCGCGACCTCCAGTCCCTGGAGGCGCGGATCTCGGTCGAGAAGCAGCACCTGGAGCAGCGCCGCGACTCCACCGTCGAGGACCGCCACCGCAAGCTGGAGGCCGACCTCGCCGAGCTGGAGGAGCAGGGGGCCAAGGGCGACGCCCGCCGCAAGGTGCGCGAGGGCGCCGAGCGTGAGATGCGCCAGCTGCGCGACCGCGCCCAGCGCGAGATCGACCGCCTCGACGAGGTCTGGAACCGGTTCAAGAACCTCAAGGTCCAGGACCTCGAGGGCGACGAGATGCTCTACCGCGAGATGCGGGACCGCTTCGGGAAGTACTTCCGCGGCGGCATGGGCGCCCAGGCCATCCAGGACCGGCTGGCCAACTTCGAGCTGGACGTGGAGGCCGAGAGGCTCCGCGAGATCATCCGCACCGGCAAGGGCCAGAAGAAGGCCCGCGCCCTGAAGCGGCTCAAGGTCGTCTCGGCGTTCCTCAACACCACCAACAGCCCCATGGGCATGGTGCTGGACTGCATCCCGGTCATCCCGCCGGACCTGCGTCCGATGGTGCAGCTGGACGGTGGCCGCTTCGCGACCTCCGACCTCAACGACCTGTACCGCCGTGTCATCAACCGCAACAACCGCCTCAAGCGGCTGCTGGACCTCGGCGCGCCCGAGATCATCGTCAACAACGAGAAGCGGATGCTCCAGGAGGCCGTCGACGCGCTGTTCGACAACGGCCGCCGGGGCCGCCCGGTCACCGGGCCGGGCAACCGTCCGCTCAAGTCGCTGTCCGACATGCTCAAGGGCAAGCAGGGCCGCTTCCGACAGAACCTGCTGGGCAAGCGCGTCGACTACTCCGGCCGTTCGGTCATCGTCGTCGGCCCGCAGCTCAAGCTGCACCAGTGCGGCCTGCCCAAGCAGATGGCGCTGGAGCTGTTCAAGCCGTTCGTGATGAAGCGCCTGGTCGACCTGAACCACGCGCAGAACATCAAGAGCGCCAAGCGCATGGTCGAGCGGTCCCGCCCGGTCGTGTGGGACGTCCTCGAAGAGGTCATCACCGAGCACCCGGTTCTGCTCAACCGCGCCCCGACGCTGCACCGCCTGGGCATCCAGGCCTTCGAGCCGCAGCTGGTCGAGGGCAAGGCCATCCAGATCCACCCGCTCGTGTGCACGGCGTTCAACGCCGACTTCGACGGCGACCAGATGGCCGTGCACCTGCCGCTGTCCGCCGAGGCCCAGGCCGAGGCGCGGCTGCTGATGCTGGCCACCAACAACATCCTCAAGCCGTCCGACGGCAAGCCCGTGACCATGCCCACCCAGGACATGATCATCGGCCTGTTCTACCTGACGACGGAGAAGGTCGGCGCCAAGGGCGAGGGACGCTCGTTCCTCTCCCCGGCCGAGGGCATCATGGCCTACGACCTGGGGGACCTCGACCTCCAGGCGAGGATCAAGCTGCGGATCGCCGACGGCGCCCCCGGTCCCAAGGACTGGACGCCGCCGGAGGGCTGGACGCCGGGGGAGCCGTACACCCTGGAGACCACCCTGGGCCGGTACCTGTTCAACGAGACCACCCCGGTCGACTACCCGTACGTCAACTTCCAGGTGGGCAAGAAGCAGGTCTCGACGCTGGTCAACGACCTCGCCGAGAACTACCCCAAGGTCCAGGTCGCCACGACGCTGGACGCCCTCAAGGACGCCGGTTACCACTGGGCCACCCGGTCCGGCCTGACCATCGGCATCGAGGACGTCGTCGCGCCGCCGCGCAAGACCGAGATCCTGGAGGGGTACGAGCGCAAGGCGGACAAGATCCAGCGCGAGTACGACCGCGGTCTCATCACCGACGACGAGCGCCGTCAGGAGCTCACCGAGGTGTGGACCCAGGCCACCACCGAGGTCGCCCAGGACATGGAGGCCAACTTCCCCGCCGACAACCCGGTGTGGATGATGGTCCAGTCCGGCGCCCGAGGCAACCCGATGCAGGTGCGCCAGATCGCGGGTATCCGCGGCCTGGTCTCCAACACCAAGGGTGAGACGATCCCGCGTCCGATCAAGTCCTCCTACCGCGAGGGCCTGTCCGTGCTGGAGTACTTCATCTCCACGCACGGCCAGCGCAAGGGCCTGGCCGACACCGCCCTGCGTACCGCCGACTCGGGTTACCTGACCCGTCGTCTGGTGGACGTGGCGCAGGACGTCATCGTCCGCGAGATCGACTGCGGCACCGAGCGCTCGCTCTGGCACGAGATCGGCGAGAAGAACGCCGCCGGCGTCGTCGTGCGCAAGCACAACGTCGAGAACACCGGTTTCGGCCGGACCATCGCCGAGGAGACGCTGGACGACGAGGGCAAGGTCGTCCTCCCCGCCCTGAGCGACACCTCCGAGCAGAACATCGACAAGCTGATCGCGGCCGGGGTCACCCGGGTCCGTGTGCGCTCGTCGCTGGTCTGCGAGGCCAAGATCGGCGTCTGCACCACCTGCTACGGCCGCTCCATGGCGACCGGCAAGCCGGTGGACGTCGGTGAGGCGATCGGTATCATCGCGGCCCAGTCCATCGGTGAGCCCGGCACCCAGCTGACCATGCGTACCTTCCACATGGGCGGTTCGGCCGGTCAGGACATCACCCACGGTCTGCCCCGTGTCCAGGAGCTCTTCGAGGCCCGCGTCCCCAAGGGTGTGGCCCCGATCTCCGAGATGGAGGGCCGGATCCGGATCGACGACACCGAGAAGAGCCGCAAGATCGTCGTCATCCCGGACGACGGCACGGACGAGATCGCCTACCCGGTGCCGATGCGCGCCCAGCTGCTCGTCACCGACGGCGACCACGTCAAGGTCGGCCAGCAGCTGATCCAGGGTGCGATCAACCCGCACGAGGTCCTGCGCATCCAGGGCCCGCGCGCGGTGCAGCAGCACCTGGTGTCCGAGGTCCAGGAGGTGTACAAGTCGCAGGGTGTGTCCATCCACGACAAGCACATCGAGATCATCGTGCGCCAGATGCTCAAGCGGGTGAACATCCTGGAGTCGGGCGACACCGAGCTGCTGCCCGGTGAGATGGTCGAGCGTCCGAAGTTCGAGCGGATCAACCGCCGCGTCGTGTCCGAGGGCGGCCAGCCCGCGGCCGGACGCCCGGTGCTGCTGGGGATCACCAAGGCCTCGCTGGCCACGGAGTCCTGGCTGTCCGCGGCCTCCTTCCAGGAGACCACCCGAGTGCTCACCGAGAACGCGATCCACGGCAAGAGCGACCCGCTCCTCGGCCTCAAGGAGAACGTCATCATCGGTAAGCTCATCCCGGCCGGTACCGGCATTCCGCAGTACCGCAACATCCGGGTGGAGCCGACCGAGGAGGCCAAGGCCTCGATGTACTCGGTCTCCGGGTACGAGGAGCCGAGCGAGTACACCTTCGGACAGGGTTCGGGCGAGGCCGTTCCGCTGGAGGAGTACGACTTCGGGCCGTACAACCGGTAGAAGCGGTTTGCTGAACTGACGGCGGCGGTATGCCACCCCTCGCGGGGGGTGGTACCGCCGCCGTTCCGCGCACAGGGTCCGCTGACGCGGACGGAAGACGGCGCTACTGCGCTGGCGGGAGAGGCACAGGTGACTGACAACGGGGGCGAACAGCGGGACTCCGAAGCGGAGGACTCGTGGTTCAAGCCGAGTGAGAACCGCTATCGCACACAGTCGGACTACCAGGACCCGCTCGAGCCGGAGGGGACCGGTGACACGGTCTTCCCGGACAGCGGGGGGTACGCGGGGCTGAGTTCGTCCCGTCCGGCCATGGTGGAGCCCTATCCGGAGGCGCTGGGCGGACCGCCGCCCCCCGTCTCCCACGGCATCTCCTACCCGGGCGCCGGGTCGTCGGCCTACCAGCCGCTGACCAGGGTCCCGGGGGAGACCGAGGAGTCCGCCCTGCCGAGCGTCGCGGCCAGCGCCCAGGTGCCGCTCCCGTCGGACGACAGGCCGGGGACCGACCGGCCCGAGCCCTGGTCCGAGGGTCCCCGGACCCAGGAGATCCCCGTGTTCGGCGACCGGGACGACCAGGACGGCGGGCAGCCCTGGGGCGAGACCTCCTCCGCGTCCGGCTCCTCCTCGACCGCCGAGCAGCCGTGGGGTCCCGGCGCCCCGGCGGACGACGACCGGGGCGCGTCCTCCTGGGAGGCGCCGTCCGACACCGTCGGCGGCGCGCGCGCTTCCTCCGCCTGGGACGCCGACGCCTCCGCCCGCGGCGGGAACGACCGCGACGCCGCCCCGTGGGCGGACTCTTCCGGGGCCGCTGGTCCCGTGGAGGGCGCTTCCGCCAGTGGGCCCCAGCCCTGGGACGCCCCGGCCTCCGGTGCGCCCGGCCAGCCGTGGGACGACGCTCCCGCTTCCAGTGTGTCTGGGGGGCGGTCATGGGATGACGCTCCCGCTTCCGGTGTGTCCGGCGGCCAGCCGTGGGACGACGCTCCGGTCGCTGACCGGCGCGATCCCCTTGACGACGGCCTCGGCACGGCCTCGTGGGACGCTCCGGCCTCCGGTGCGGCGGGTGCCTCCGGTACCCGGTCGTGGGAGGACGACACGCGCGCTTCCTCCGCCTGGGACGCCGACGCCCCCGCCCGGGGCGGGAGCGACCGCGACGCCGCCCCGTGGGCGGACCCTTCCGGGGCCGCTGGTCCCGTGGAGGGCGCTTCCGCCAGTGGGCCCCAGCCCTGGGACGCCCCGGCCTCCGGTGCGCCCGGTCAGCCGTGGGACGACGCTCCGGTCGCGGACCGGCGCGATCCGCTCGACGACGGCCTCGGTACGCCCTCGTGGGACGCTCCGGCCTCCGGCGCCCGCTCCTGGGAGGACGACACGCGCGCTTCCTCCGCCTGGGACGCCGACGCCCCCGCGGGCGGTACGCGTGACCCCCTCGACGACGGTCTGGGCCCCGCGTCCTGGGAGGCTCCGGCCTCCTCCGCGTCCGGACAGCCCTGGGACGGCACTCCGGGGCCCGGCTCCGACGTCGCGCCCGGTACGGCCGACGGCGGGTTCGGGGGAACCGGGGACGGCGGCCAGCGGGACCCCGGGGCCTGGAGCGCCGACGCTCCCGCCGCGGACCGGCGCGACCCCCTCGACGACGGACTGGGTCCGGCCTCGTGGGAGGCTCCGGCCTCCTCCGCGTCCGGACAGCCCTGGGACGACGCCCCCGCGGGCGGCACGCGCGATCCCCTCGACGACGGACTGGGTCCGGCCTCGTGGGAGGCGCGGTCCTCCTCGACCGACCAGCCGTGGGGTCCCGACCCCGCCGGTGACCGCGGTGCCTGGAACACCGACCGCGGCGGCCAGCCCTGGGACGACGACACACGCGCCTCCTCCGGCTGGGACGACGACCGGGACCGCGAGCGCGGCCCGGCCTCCTGGACCGACGTCCCCGGGCCCGACGGCGACTCCTGGGACGACGCTCCGGCGGACCGGCCCTGGGACGACCGCGCCCCCCGGCACGGGAGCGGCGAGCGGGGCGCCGACGCCTGGGACGACCGTCCCTACGGCGACGACGACCCCCTCGGGGCGGACGGCGCGCGCGGCCGGTCCTGGGACGACGACGAACTCGGCGGCGGCTTCAGGGACGCCGACAGGGCCCCTGCGGCCACCGACGCCCCGGACGCCTGGGCGCCCCCGGACCGGACCGACGACCGGTCCGGCGCGGGATCCGGCGCTTCGTGGAGCGACGGGTACGGCGACGAGCTCTCGCCCTCCGGGCTGGGCGCGGGCACCGGCAACACCTGGGCGTTCGACCGCAACGACCCCCGGCTGCCGGACGTGGTCCGGGAGGCGGAGCAGCGCCGCAGGGAGTCCTCAGGACGGACCGAGACCGTCGACTGGGGAGGCCCCGACACCGGGGAGCTCTCCGCGGCGGTCCCCGGCACGGACGACCCCCTGGGCGCGATCGCCGACATGCAGTCGCGCGCCCGCTCCAGGGACCAGGACCTGCCGGAGGACCCCGGCGGGGCCACCCAGATGTTCGACGCCCGGGCCCTGGCCGAGGGGGCCTGGGAGGACGGCGACGAGTACCGGCGCGACGACCGCCGCGGGGACGACGGAGCGGGCTACGGCCCCTACGACGACGACCCCGACGGGCCGGAGTACGGCTACGAAGGGGAGGCGGAGCGGCCGGAGTACGGTCACGATGACGACGGCCCCGAGCCCGAGCCCCGCCGTGACGACCGCGAGGACCGCGACGACTCGGAGTACGAGGACGGGTTCACCCCGGCCGACTACGGCATGCCCGCCGCCCCGGCGGGACGCAGCAGGCGTCGCAAGGACCCGATCGCCGAGGACTTCCCCGGCTTCGGCGACCGCCCCCTGGGCGGTGAGGCCGGTGACGCCTACCCCGGCTACGACAGCATCGACTTCCTCGCCGACACCGAGCGGGGGGCGACGCTCACCCTGTGGCTGGGCGTGGCCTCGCTGCTGCCCGGCGTGGGACTGGTCACTGCCGTCCTGGCCCTGCTGGTCACCGGACCCAAGGCGAAGAGGGCGATCCGCGAGTCCCGAGGGCAGCTGGACGGCCTCGGTCTGATCACGACTGGAACGGTCTTCGCCGTGATCGGCATCCTGGTGACGGTGATCTCCGTCGCCCTCTGGCTGCTGCTGTAGCGCGACGGCCGCCTCTCGGGGACAATCGTTCCGGGGAGGCGGCCGTCAGTCGTCGGCCGCGCTCTCGATAAAGTGGGGCGAAGCAGCCGCGGGACCGCGTAGACTGGTGGTGACCCACGGCTACGCGAGGATCCGTTCCCACGGTTCCCGCCATGTCGCACACCGTTTTGACCGTCCTGACGGCAAGCGGTAGCCTGTGTGATTGTGCCCGTGAGTCGACGGGTCGCACATGTGTGTGCGGCGCCCGGTTCCGCAGACGAGGACCTACGGTGCGCGGCGCATGTGAACCCCCTCCCATGATTCGACCTCTCGGTCGGGTGTGAACTCGGTTTCGCCATGCGCGGGAACCAATGCGACACGCCCGACATCGGGGGTCGGCGAGGTTCGGGAAATCCAGCAGGTCAATAGCGATATCGGCTACGAGAACCGGCGTAGGTCACGAGGAAGACGGAGACGCGGTGCCCACCATCCAGCAGCTGGTCCGCAAGGGCCGACAGGACAAGGTCGCAAAGAACAAGACCCCGGCGCTGAAGGGGAGTCCGCAGCGTCGTGGTGTGTGCACTCGTGTCTACACCACCACGCCCAAGAAGCCGAACTCCGCTCTGCGCAAGGTCGCCCGAGTCAAGCTGAGCAGCCAGATCGAGGTCACGGCCTACATCCCCGGCATCGGCCACAACCTCCAGGAGCACAGCATCGTGCTCGTGCGCGGTGGCCGTGTGAAGGACCTGCCGGGTGTCCGTTACCGCATCGTGCGCGGCTCGCTCGACACGCAGGGTGTCCGTAACCGCAAGCAGGCGCGTAGCCGTTACGGCGCCAAGAAGGAGAAGTAAGCATGCCGCGCAAGGGTCCGGCGCCGAAGCGCCAGCTCATCACCGACCCGGTCTACGGCTCGCCGCTCGTCACCGCACTGATCAACAAGGTGCTGCTCGACGGCAAGCGCTCCATCGCCCAGAGCGTCGTGTACGACGCCCTGGAGGGTGCTCGCGAGAAGACCGGCCAGGACCCGCTCGTCGTCCTGAAGCGGGGTCTGGACAACGTCAAGCCCGCGCTCGAGGTCCGCAGCCGCCGCGTCGGCGGAGCGACCTACCAGGTGCCGGTCGAGGTTCGCGCCTCCCGGTCCACCACGCTGGCTCTGCGCTGGCTGGTCGACTTCTCGCGCAAGCGTCGTGAGAAGACCATGACCGAGCGCCTGATGAACGAGCTGGTCGACGCCAGCAACGGTCTCGGCGCGGCCGTCAAGAAGCGTGAGGACACGCACAAGATGGCCGAGTCGAACAAGGCCTTCGCGCACTACCGCTGGTAATTCCGGCGGGTTCGAAACAGACCGAGGGACGACGAGCCTCATGGCTGCCAAAACTGTTCTTGACCTGGCCAAGGTCCGCAACATCGGGATCATGGCTCACATCGACGCTGGTAAGACCACGACGACTGAGCGGATCCTCTACTACACCGGTGTGACCCACAAGGTGGGCGAGGTCCATGATGGCGCTGCCACGATGGACTGGATGAAGGAGGAGCAGGAGCGGGGTATCACCATTACCTCCGCTGCTACCACCACCCATTGGGACGACCACACCATCAACATCATCGACACGCCCGGCCACGTGGACTTCACGGTCGAGGTCGAGCGGTCGCTGCGTGTGCTCGACGGTGCCGTCGCGGTCTTCGACGCCAAAGAGGGCGTGGAGCCCCAGTCGGAGCAGGTTTGGCGCCAGGCGGACCGCTACGGCGTCCCGCGTATCTGCTTCGTCAACAAGATGGACAAGATCGGCGCCGAGTTCCAGCGCTGTGTCGACATGTTCCGTGAGCGCCTCGGCGCCAACGCCATGCCGATCCAGCTCAACATCGGCGCCGAGAGCGACTTCAAGGGCGTCATCGACCTCGTCCGCATGAAGGCCTACGTCTGGAACGACGAGGCCGCGCTCGGCGAGATGTACGACACCGTCGACATCCCCGAGAGCCACGCCGACGCCGCCCGTGAGGCTCGCGAGCAGTTCATCGAGACGCTGGCCGAGGCCGACGACGAGATCATGGGGATGTACCTGGAGGGCCAGGAGCCCACCGTGGAGCAGCTCGTCCCCGCGATCCGTCGCGCGACCATCGCCGGTACGGCCGTCCCGGTCGTGTGCGGCACCGCGTTCAAGAACAAGGGCGTGCAGCCCCTGCTCGACGCGGTCACCGCCTACCTCCCCTCGCCGCTGGACGTCGAGGGCGTCGAGGGCCACGACCCCAAGGACGAGACCGAGGAGACCAAGCTCGTCCGCAAGCCGAGCAACGACGAGCCGCTGTCGGCCCTGGTCTTCAAGATCATGAGCGACCCGCACCTGGGCAAGCTGACCTACGTGCGCATCTACTCCGGCGTCCTCCAGGCTGGCACCCAGGTGCTCAACAGCCTCAAGGGCCGCAAGGAGCGCATCGGCAAGATCTACCGCATGCACTCCAACAAGCGCGAGGAGATCGCCGAGGTCGGCGCCGGCGACATCGTCGCCGTCATGGGCCTCAAGGACACCACGACCGGTGAGACCCTGTGCGACCAGGCGAACCCGATCGTCCTGGAGTCCATGACCTTCCCGGCTCCGGTCATCGAGGTGGCCATCGAGCCCAAGACCAAGAGCGACCAGGAGAAGCTGGGCATCGCGATCCAGCGTCTCGCGGACGAGGACCCCTCGTTCCAGGTCGCCACGGACGACCAGACCGGTCAGACCGTGATCTCGGGTATGGGTGAGCTGCACCTCGAGGTGCTCGTCAACCGCATGCGCGACGAGTTCAAGGTCGAGGCGAACATCGGCAAGCCCCAGGTGGCCTACCGCGAGACCATTCGCAAGAAGGTCGAGGGGCACGTCTACACCCACAAGAAGCAGACCGGTGGGTCGGGCCAGTTCGCCAAGGTCAAGATCGACCTGGAGCCCCTGGAGACCGAGAGCGGCGACGCCTCGGGCTACGAGTTCGTCAACGCTGTCACCGGTGGCCGCATCCCGAGGGAGTACATCCCCTCGGTCGACGCCGGCTGCCAGGAGGCCGCCGAGCTGGGCGTGCTCGCGCACTACCCGCTCGTCGGCGTCAAGGTGACGCTCCAGGACGGCCAGTACCACGAGGTCGACTCCTCCGAGATGGCCTTCAAGACCGCCGGTTCGATCGCCTTCAAGGAGGCGGTCAAGCTGGCCAAGCCGACTCTCCTGGAGCCGGTCATGGCTGTCGAGGTCACCACTCCCGAGGAGTACATGGGTGACGTCATCGGAGACCTGAACTCCCGCCGTGGACAGATCCAGTCCATGGACGAGCGTTCCGGCGTCCGTATCGTCAAGGCCCTCGTGCCCCTCTCCGAAATGTTCGGCTACGTGGGTGACCTGCGCAGCCGCACGCAGGGTCGAGCCAACTACTCGATGGTGTTCGACTCCTACGCGGAGGTTCCGTCCGCTGTCGCCCAAGAAATTGTGGCGAAGGTCCGCGGCGAATAGTCGCGAACACGTAACCAGCCCGCTCCCCGTCCACGCGGGGAGCGAGCACCAGACAGCTCTGTACGTCTAGGAGACATCCAGTGGCGAAAGCAAAGTTCGAGCGGACTAAGCCGCACGTCAACATCGGCACCATCGGTCACATCGACCACGGCAAGACCACGCTGACCGCGGCCATCACTAAGGTGCTGCACGACGCGTACCCGGACCTGAACCCGTTCACGCCGTTCGAGGACATCGACAACGCTCCTGAGGAGCGCGAGCGCGGTATCACCATCTCCGTCGCCCACGTCGAGTACCAGACCGAGGCGCGTCACTACGCCCACGTGGACTGCCCCGGTCACGCCGACTACGTGAAGAACATGATCACGGGTGCGGCGCAGATGGACGGCGCCATCCTGGTCGTGGCCGCCACCGACGGCCCGATGCCGCAGACCAAGGAGCACGTGCTCCTGGCCCGCCAGGTCGGCGTGCCCTACATCGTGGTGGCCCTGAACAAGGCCGACATGGTGGACGACGAGGAGATCTTCGAGCTCGTCGAGCTCGAGGTCCGCGAGCTCCTCAGCGAGTACGAGTTCCCCGGCGACGACGTCCCCGTCACCAAGGTCTCCGCGCTCAAGGCGCTGGAGGGCGACGAGGAGTGGGGCAAGTCCGTCCTGGAGCTCATGGGCACCGTGGACCAGTTCATCCCCGAGCCCGAGCGTGACACTGACAAGCCCTTCCTCATGCCGATCGAGGACGTCTTCTCGATCACCGGTCGCGGCACCGTCGTCACCGGTCGCATCGAGCGCGGCATCGTCAACGTCAACGAGACCGTTGACATTGTCGGCATCAAGGAAGAGAAGCAGACCACCACGGTCACCGGTGTCGAGATGTTCCGCAAGCTGCTCGACCAGGGCCAGGCCGGCGACAACGTCGGTCTGCTCCTGCGCGGCATCAAGCGCGAGGACGTCGAGCGCGGCCAGGTCGTCATCAAGCCCGGTACGACCACCCCGCACACCGAGTTCGAGGCCCAGGTCGTCATCCTGTCCAAGGACGAGGGTGGCCGCCACACGCCGTTCTTCAACAACTACCGCCCGCAGTTCTACTTCCGCACGACCGACGTCACCGGCGTCGTGACGCTGCCGGAGGGCACCGAGATGGTCATGCCCGGTGACAACACCGAGATGACCGTCCAGCTCATCCAGCCGGTCGCCATGGAGGACGGTCTGAAGTTCGCCATCCGCGAGGGTGGCCGGACCGTGGGCGCGGGTCGCGTCACGAAGATCCTCAAGTAGTAACCGCGTGGGGGCGGCCCCTTCCGGAGCCGTCCCCGCCATGGTGGGTGGGCCGTGGGTCCACGGCCCGCCTGCCAGCACACAAGACGTCATCGGGCTCTGTGACGGTGACGCACCGCAGGGGCAAGCCCTGTTGCGGTTTCTCAAGGGAATAGGGGCTCACGGCTACACGGCGGATCCGCCGGGCCTGGGCGTCTGTGACCGGGACAGCTCACCGTTACGGACACTGAAGCGAAGGACGAACAGGCCACATGGCGGGACAGAAGATCCGCATTCGGCTAAAGGCCTATGACCACGAGGTCATCGACAGCTCGGCTCGCAAGATCGTCGAGACTGTGACGCGAACTGGCGCACAGGTCGCGGGCCCGGTGCCGCTGCCGACGGAGAAGAACGTTTACTGCGTCATCCGATCGCCGCACAAGTACAAGGACTCGCGCGAGCACTTCGAGATGCGCACGCACAAGCGGCTGATCGACATCATCGACCCCACGCCGAAGACGGTGGACTCGCTCATGCGACTCGACCTCCCGGCGGGCGTTGACATCGAGATCAAGCTTTAAGGACGCACAGACATGGCCACCAAGCAGATCAAGGGAGTTCTGGGCGAAAAGCTCGGCATGACCCAGGTCTTCGACGACACGGGCAAGATGGTGCCCGTGACGGTTCTGAAGGCCGGTCCGTGCGTCGTGAGCCGCATCCGGACTCCGGACACCGATGGCTACTCCGCCATCCAGCTCGGCTACGGGCAGATCAACCCGCGCAAGGTCAACAAGCCGCTCGGCGACTACCTGCGCAGCCACGACCTGACCCCGCGCCGCCACTACGTCGAGGTCCGCACGGTCGACGCCACCGAGTACACGCTCGGCCAGGAGGTCACCGCGGACAGCTTCGAGATCGGCCAGAAGGTCGACGTCACGGGCAAGAGCAAGGGCAAGGGCTTCGCGGGTGTGATGAAGCGCCACGGTTTCCGCGGCCTCTCCGCCTCGCACGGCACCCAGCGCAAGCACCGCTCGCCCGGTTCCATCGGCGGCTGCGCCACGCCCGGACGCGTGTTCAAGGGCATGCGCATGGCCGGTCGCATGGGCAACGTGCGCAAGACCGTCCAGAACCTGACCGTCCACTCCGTGGACGCGGAGAAGGGGCTCATCCTGGTCAAGGGTGCCGTCCCCGGTCCCAACGGCGGTCTGGTGCTCGTCCGCACCGCTGTGAAGGGGGACAAGTAAGCCATGGCCCAGATCGAGGTCAAGAACCCTGAGGGCGGCGCCAAGGGCAGCGTCGAGCTGCCGGACAGCGTCTTCGCCCAGAAGGTCAGCATCCCGCTGATCCACCAGGTCGTGAACGCCCAGCTCGCCGCTGGCCGTCAGGGCACCCACGCCACCAAGACCCGCGGCGAGGTCCGCGGCGGTGGCAAGAAGCCCTACCGCCAGAAGGGCACCGGCCGGGCCCGCCAGGGCTCCATCCGCGCCCCGCAGTACACCGGCGGCGGCACGGTCCACGGACCCCAGCCTCGCGACTACAGCCAGCGCACCCCCAAGAAGATGAAGGCCGCCGCCCTGCGCGCAGCCCTCTCCGACCGGGCGCGCCACGGCCGCATCCACGTCGTCAGCCAGTTCGTGGCCGAGGACCTGGAGAGCAAGTTCACGCAGACCGCTCTGAAGGCGCTGCGCCAGGTCACCGAGTCCGACAAGGTCCTGGTGGTGCTGGCCCGCGAGGACGAGCACAACCGGCGCGCCCTGCGCAACGTCGAAGAGGTGCACATCCTCGACGCGGACCAGGTGAACACCTACGACGTCCTGTACTCGGACGACGTGGTCTTCACCGAGGCGGGCTACGCCGAGTTCCTGGCCCACGCGGCCGGTGCCTCGAAGGCCGCGCAGTCCGAGGAGGACGACCAGTGAGGATCGCCGACCACCGGGACATCATCGTCGAGCCGGTGATCTCCGAGAAGAGCTACGGGCTCATGGACGAGAACAAGTACACGTTCATCGTCCGCCCGGACGCCAACAAGACCCAGATCAAGATCGCGATCGAGAAGATCTTCGAGGTGAAGGTCACGAGCGTGAACACGATCAACCGCAAGGGCAAGCGCAAGCGCACCCGCTTCGGTTACGGGAAGCGTCCCGACACCAAGCGCGCGATCGTCAGTGTCGCCGAGGGCGACCGGATCGACATCTTCGGTGTCTGACCTCTCCCGGGTCTGACCGCTACACACCAAGCAACACGTAAAGGAATGCGCGAAGAAGATGGGCATTCGTAAGTACAAGCCGACGACGCCGGGTCGTCGCGGCTCCAGCGTGAGCGACTTCGTCGAGATCACGCGCTCGGAGCCCGAGAAGTCCCTGGTGCGTCCGCTCCACTCCAAGGGCGGTCGTAACGGCCACGGCCGGATCACCGCCCGTCACCAGGGTGGTGGCCACAAGCGCGCCTACCGCGTGATCGACTTCCGTCGTCACGACAAGGACGGCGTGCCGGCCAAGGTCGCACACATCGAGTACGACCCGAACCGCACCGCGCGCATCGCGCTGCTCCACTACGTGGACGGCGAGAAGCGCTACATCCTGGCTCCGGCCGGCCTCAAGCAGGGCGACCGGATCGAGAACGGTCCGCAGTCCGACATCAAGCCCGGCAACTGCCTCCCGCTGCGCAACATCCCCACGGGTACGTTCGTGCACGCGGTCGAGCTGAAGCCGGGTGGCGGCGCCAAGCTGGGCCGCTCCGCGGGCTCGCAGATCCAGCTCCTGGCCAAGGAGGGCAAGTACGCCACGCTGCGTATGCCCTCCGGCGAGATGCGCATGGTGGAGATCACCTGCCGCGCGACCGTCGGCCAGGTGGGCAACGCCGAGCAGTCCAACATCAACTGGGGCAAGGCCGGTCGCTCCCGCTGGAAGGGCAAGCGCCCGACCGTCCGCGGTGTCGTGATGAACCCGGTCGACCACCCCCACGGTGGTGGCGAGGGCAAGACCTCCGGTGGCCGTCACCCGGTCAGCCCCTGGGGTAAGAAGGAAGGCCGGACCCGGGCCAAGAACAAGGCCAGCGACAAGCTCATCGTGCGGCGTCGGCGTAGCGGTAAGAAGAAGCGGTAAGGAGCACGTCTGATGCCACGTAGCCTTAAGAAGGGTCCCTTCGTCGACGACCACCTCATCAAGAAGGTGGAGTCGCAGAACGAGAAGGGGACCAAGAACGTCATCAAGACGTGGTCCCGGCGGTCCATGATCGTTCCGGAGATGATCGGTCACACGATCGCCGTCCACGACGGCCGCAAGCACGTCCCCGTGTTCGTGTCCGAGTCGATGGTCGGCCACAAGCTCGGTGAGTTCGCTCCCACGCGTACTTTCCGCAGCCACGTCAAGGAAGACCGCCGTAGCCGCCGTTAGCGGTTGCAGCAGGAGAAAGAACCATTTCTCCACGGTGAGTGGAGATGAATTTCCGTGAGCGAGGGAAAAGCGATGGGAACGAGGGCACAGGCACGGTTCGTCCGTGTTACGCCCCGAAAGGCCCGCCGGGTGGTGGACCTTATTCGCGGGTTGCCCGCTGACGAGGCACAGGCGGTGCTCCGGTTCGCGCCCCAGTCGGCGAGCGAGCCCGTTGGCAAGGTACTGGCTAGTGCCATCGCCAACGCCGAGCACAACGACAAGCTGGACCGCGGGACGCTGGTGGTCGAAGGCGCGTGGGTGGACGAGGGTCCGACCCTGAAGCGCATTCGTCCGCGAGGCTTCGGCCGCGCCTTCCGGGTGACCAAGCGCACGAGCCACATCACCGTGGTCGTCGCTGAGCGCTCGGGCGCCTCGTCCAAGACGAAGGAAAGGACCCGATAGTGGGGCAGAAGGTAAACCCGCACGGGTTCCGCCTCGGCATCACCACCGACTTCAAGAGCCGTTGGTACGCCGACAAGTCCTACAAGGACTACGTCAAGGAAGACGTCGCGATCCGTCGGATGCTGACCCGTGGCATGGAGCGCGCGGGCATCTCCAAGGTGGAGATCGAGCGCACCCGTGACCGCGTCCGCGTGGACGTCTACACCGCCCGGCCGGGCATCGTCATCGGCCGCCGCGGCGTTGAGGCCGACCGCATCCGGACGGACCTGGAGAAGCTGACCGGCAAGCAGGTCCAGCTGAACGTCTTCGAGGTCAAGAACCCCGAGATCGACGCGCAGCTCGTCGCCCAGGGCGTCGCCGAGCAGCTGAGCAGCCGCGTGGCGTTCCGCCGCGCGATGCGCAAGGCCATGCAGACCGCGATGAAGAGCGGTGCCAAGGGCATCCGCATCCAGTGCGGTGGCCGTCTGGGCGGGGCCGAGATGTCGCGCTCGGAGTTCTACCGCGAGGGTCGTGTGCCGCTGCACACGCTGCGCGCCGACATCGACTACGGCTTCTTCGAGGCCCGTACGACCTTCGGCCGCATCGGTGTGAAGGTCTGGATCTACAAGGGTGACGCGCCCGCCACCCGCGCCGAGCGCGAGGCGGCCCAGGCCGCGCAGCGCTCCGCCGGCGGCGGTGGCGGTGGCGGCGGCGGTCAGCGCCGCGAGCGCCCCCAGCGTCGTCGTCGCGGCGGCGCCGGTGGTGGCCAGCCGCAGAGCGCCGAGGCCAAGGCCCCGGCCGAGTCCGCGAAGTCCGAGGGGAGCTGACCAGTGCTTATTCCTCGTAAGGTCAAGTACCGCAAGCAGCACCACCCGGATCTGCGCGGCAAGGCCAAGGGCGGCACGACGGTCAGTTTCGGCGAGTTCGGCATCCAGGCCCTGGAGTCGGCCTACGTGACGAACCGTCAGATCGAGTCTGCTCGTATCGCCATGACGCGTCACATCAAGCGTGGCGGCAAGGTGTGGATCAACATCTTCCCGGACCGCCCGCTGACCAAGAAGCCCGCCGAGGTCCGCATGGGTTCCGGTAAGGGCTCCCCGGAGTGGTGGGTCGCGCCGGTCAAGCCCGGTCGCGTGATGTTCGAGCTGTCGGGCGTGCCCGAGGCCATCGCCAAGGAGGCGATGCGTCGTGCGATGCACAAGCTCCCGATGAAGTGCAAGTTCGTTACGCGGGAGGGGGAGTGATGGCCAAGTCCGTGACTGCCCATGAGCTCCGTGACCAGTCCGTCGAGGACCTGGTCGCCAAGCTCAAGGAAGCCAAGGAAGAGCTGTTCAACCTCCGCTTCCAGGCCGCCACCGGCCAGCTCGACAACCACAGCCGACTGCGTACCGTCAAGCGCGAGATCGCCCGGATCTACACGATCCTGCGTGAGCACGAGCTGGGTATCGCCCCGCTGTCTGGTGAGTCGGCGCAGGAGAAGGAAGCAGCCGAATGAGTGAGAACCAGACCGCGACCCGCAACTACCGCAAGGTGCGCGAGGGCTACGTCGTCAGCGACAAGATGGACAAGACCGTCGTCGTCGAGGTCGAGGACCGCATCACGCACGCCAGGTACGGCAAGGTCATCCGTCGCACGTCCAAGTACAAGGCGCACGACGAGGCGAACTCCTGTGGCGTGGGCGACCTGGTCCGACTGATGGAGACCAGGCCGCTCTCCGCGACGAAGCGCTGGCGCGTCGTGGAGATCCTGGAGAAGGCTAAGTAACCCCAGCCTGTCGGCGGCCGACACCCGTGTCGGCCGCCGATCCCAGGGGGGAGACCACCTAGCCGTGCGGCAGTGGACCGCACGCATCACATCAGGAGCAGACGTGATTCAGCAGGAGTCGCGACTCAAGGTCGCCGACAACACGGGTGCCAAGGAGATCCTCACCATCCGTGTTCTCGGTGGCTCGGGTCGGCGCTACGCCGGGATCGGCGACACCATCGTCGCCACGGTGAAGGACGCCCTGCCTGGCGCTGGAGTCAAGAAGGGCGACGTCGTCAAGGCCGTTGTCGTGCGCACCGTCAAGGAGCGCCGCCGGCCCGACGGCTCCTACATCCGCTTCGATGAGAACGCTGCCGTGCTCATCAAGGACGGTGGGGACCCGCGAGGCACCCGCATCTTCGGCCCGGTCGGCCGCGAGCTGCGTGACAAGAAGTACATGCGCATCATTTCGCTGGCGCCGGAGGTGCTCTAAGCGATGAAGATCAAAACTGGCGACGAGGTCATCGTTCTCGCCGGCAAGAACCGGGGTGCCACCGGCAAGGTCGTCAAGGCCCTGCCGAAGGAAGACCGTGTCGTTGTCGAGGGCGTCAACCTGGTCAAGAAGCACAGGAAGGCCAACCCGGCGGGCGGCCAGCAGGGCGAGGTCGTCACCAAGGAGGCCCCCATCCACGTGAGCAACGTAGCGCTCGCGGAGGACGGCAAGGCCACCCGGGTCGGCTACCGCTTCGAGGAAGACGGAACCAAGGTTCGCGTCTCCCGCCGCACCGGTAAGGACATCTGATGACGGTTACCAACGACATCACCGCCCCTCCGATGCCGCGGCTCAAGGAGAAGTACCGTAACGAGATCGTCGCTGCCCTCAAGGAGGAGCACGACATCGCCAACATCATGCAGGTCCCCGGTCTGACGAAGATCGTGGTCAACATGGGTGTGGGCGAGGCGGCTCGTGACGCGAAGCTGATCCAGGGCGCGGTCGCCGACCTGTCGGCGATCACCGGCCAGAAGCCGCGGATCAACCGGGCCAAGAACTCCATCGCGCAGTTCAAGCTGCGCGAGGGACAGCCGATCGGCGCCAGCGTCACGCTGCGCGGCGACCGGATGTGGGAGTTCCTCGACCGGCTGCTCTCCCTGGCCCTGCCCCGTATCCGGGACTTCCGCGGCCTTTCCCCGAAGCAGTTCGACGGGAACGGCAACTACACCTTCGGGCTGACCGAGCAGGTCATGTTCCACGAGGTGGACCCGGACAAGGTCGACCGGCAGCGTGGGATGGACATCACGGTCGTCACCACGGCCACGAGCGACGAACAGGGCCGCAGTCTGCTCAAGCGGCTCGGTTTCCCGTTCAAGGAAGCCTGAGGGGTAAGCACACATGGCCAAGAAGTCCCTGATCGCCAAGTCGCAGCGGAAGCCGAAGTTCGCCGTCCGCGCGTATACTCGATGCTCGCGGTGCGGCCGCCCGCGCGCCGTCTTCCGGAAGTTCGGCCTGTGCCGTATCTGCTTCCGTGAGATGGCCCACCGGGGCGAGCTGCCCGGTATCACCAAGTCGAGCTGGTAGTTTCCGGCGGGGCCGACCGGTCGCTCTCCCCTGAGCGCGCGGAGTCGGCCCCCCGAAGCGCCATCCTCGGCGCGCACAGCGTCCGTGACCGCACGATGCGGCACGGTCCGGCAACATCCAACCACCAGGGCACGGCAGTCCCGAAGGGGACCGCGGTGCCCACGACCACGCCGTAGGTCCGTTTGTGCATCTTCGCGGGAGTACCCGCGCAAGGGCAGGCTCTGGGAAAGCCCGCACTCGGAAACCGCGGTGAGGAAGGGCCAGTCGGCCATGACGATGACCGACCCGATCGCAGACATGCTCACGCGTCTGCGCAACGCGAATTCGGCTTACCACGACACCGTGGGGATGCCGTATTCCAAGATCAAGGCGCACATCGCCGAGATCCTCCAGCAGGAGGGCTTCATTCAGGGCTGGCGGACCGAGGAGGCCCCCGTGGGCCAGAACCTCGTCCTGGACCTGAAGTACGGGCCCACCCGGGAGCGTTCCATCGCGGGCATCCGCCGGGTCTCCAAGCCCGGTCTGCGGGTGTACGCCAAGAAGGAGAACCTGCCGCGGGTGCTGGGTGGCCTCGGCGTGGCGATCATTTCGACGTCCGGTGGCCTGATGACCGAAAAGCAGGCCAAGAAGCGTGGCGTGGGCGGGGAAGTCCTCGCCTACGTCTGGTAACAGGGAGAGATTGAAGCATGTCGCGAATCGGTCGACTGCCGCTCTCGGTCCCCAAGGGCGTCGAAGTCACGATTAACGGGCAGGACGTCACCGTCAAGGGTCCGAAGGGCGAGCTGAAGCACACCGTCGCCGAGCCGATCACCGTGGCCCTCGAAGACGGGGTTGTCACGGTGGCGCGTCCGGACGACAAGCCGGAGAACCGCTCGCTGCACGGTCTTACCCGTGCGCTCATCGCCAACCTCGTCGAGGGCGTGGCCAAGGGTTACACCAAGACGCTGGAGATCCACGGTGTGGGTTACCGCGTCCAGGCCCGCGGCTCCAACCTGGAGTTCTCGCTGGGCTACAGCCACCCCGTCGTGGTCGAGCCCCCCGCGGGCATCAACTTCCGCGTGGAGAAGCCGACCATCCTCCACGTCGAGGGCATCGACAAGCAGTTGGTGGGCCAGGTCGCCGCGAACATCCGCGGTCTGCGCAAGCCTGACCCGTACAAGGCCAAGGGCGTGCGGTACCAGGGTGAGCACATCCGCCGCAAGGCCGGAAAGGCTGGTAAGTAGGCATGGGTAGCACCGTGAGCCGCAAGCGGACCGCCAAGCGCGCCACCTCCCGTGCGCGCCGCCAGTTCCGCGTCCGCAAGAAGGTCGTGGGTACCGCCGAGCGTCCGCGCCTGGCCGTGTTCCGCTCCTCCAAGCACATCGTCGCGCAGGTCATCGACGACACCAGGGGTCACACCCTGGTCGCCGCCTCCAGCGTCGAGGCCGATCTGCGCGCCGACGAGGGCACCAAGTCCGACAAGTCCGTCAAGGTCGGTCAGCTCATCGCCGAGCGCGCCAAGGCCGCCGGTGTCTCCTCGGTCGTCTTCGACCGCGGCGGCAACCAGTACGCCGGTCGTATCGCCAAGCTCGCCGACGCGGCGCGCGAGGGCGGGCTGGAGTTCTAGCGATGACCTCTGCAACGGCCAAGATCAACCACGAGAAGAGGAACCACTGATGGCTGCAGCACCGCGGCGCGGCGCCGGTGGCGAGCGGCGTGATCGCCGTGACGATCGCCGCGGCGGCGCCGCAGACAAGGGTGTCTCCTACATCGAGAAGGTCGTGACCATCAACCGGGTCGCGAAGGTCGTCAAGGGCGGCCGTCGCTTCTCCTTCACCGCCCTCGTCGTCGTCGGTGACGGCAACGGCATGGTCGGTGTCGGTTACGGCAAGGCCAAGGAGGTCCCGGCCGCGATCGCCAAGGGTGTCGAGGAGGCGAAGAAGAACTTCTTCCGCGTCCCCCGCATCCAGGGCACGATCGTGCACCGGGTCCAGGGCGAGGACGCGGCCGGCGTCGTCCTGCTCCGTCCGGCCGCCCCGGGTACCGGCGTCATCGCCGGTGGTCCCGTGCGCGCCGTGCTGGAGTGCGCCGGCATCCACGACGTGCTGAGCAAGTCGCTCGGCTCGTCCAACCCGCTGAACATCGTGCACGCCACCGTGGCGGCTCTGAAGGGCATCAACCAGCCCGAGGAGATCGCCGCCCGCCGTGGCCTGCCGATCGAGGACGTCGCCCCGGCTGCCATGCTGCGTGCTCGCGCTGAGGCGAAGGCAGGAGCCTGACCATGGCCAAGCTCAAGATCACGCAGACCCGCTCCAAGATCGGCGGCAAGGTGAAGCAGCACGCTGCTCTCCAGTCGCTGGGTCTGGGCCGGATCGGCAAGTCCACCGTCCGTGAGGACCGCCCTGAGGTTCGCGGGCAGATCACGATCGTCGCGCACCTCGTCTCTGTCGAGGAGGTTGCCGAATGAGCGACTACAACCCCGACGAGCTGCTCAAGCTGCACCACCTGCGTCCCGCCCCGGGCTCCAACAAGGCCAAGATCCGCAAGGGTCGTGGCGAGGCGTCCAAGGGCAAGACCGCCGGTCGCGGCACCAAGGGCACGAAAGCTCGTAACACCGTGCGTCCCGGCTTCGAGGGCGGGCAGATGCCCCTCATCCGCCGGGTGCCCAAGCTCAAGGGCTTCAGCAACGCCCGGTTCAAGACGACCTACCAGGTCGTCAACCTGGACCGGCTGAGCGAGCTCTACCCCGAGGGTGGCGAGGTCACCGTCGAGAGCCTGGTCGCCAAGGGCGCGGTTCGCAGGAACCAGCTCGTCAAGGTGCTGGGCACGGGTGAGATCTCCGTCGCCGTGCAGGTGAGCGCGCACGCGTTCTCCTCCTCGGCGAAGGAGAAGATCTCCGCCGCCGGTGGCTCGACCACCGAGCTGTAGGGGGCTTCCCCGCGATGAGCGACTGGGGGCGTTCGCCCGGCAGGTCTAGGACCGGCTGGCGGACGCCCCCACGCGTTGTGAGCGGTGATCGTTATGACTCACGAACTCAACTGTCGAGTGATCACTGTTACAGTGCCATCTGTTTGAGTTCACCGCTTGACGTACTGTGAATACTTCCGAGCAACGGGCGACCGCCCGGAGCTGACGTTCTACGACGATTCAGGATCGGCCGCGATGTCTGGAACCCGTTCCGCCGCCGAAGCTGCGCAGGAGGAGACGTGCTAGGTGCGTTCGTTCGTGCATTCCGCACGCCCGACCTGCGCAACAAGCTGCTGTTCACACTGTTCATCCTGACGATCTTCCGTCTGGGCTCTGTGATCCCGGCGCCGGGTATCAACTCCGCGGCGATCAGGGACCAGATGGAGGCGATCACCTCCTCGGACCAGTCCGGTGTGTACGCGCTCGTCAACCTGTTCAGCGGCGGTGCCCTGCTGCAACTGGCGGTGTTCGCGCTCGGGGTCATGCCGTACATCACCGCGAGCATCATCATCAACCTGCTCACGGTGGTGATCCCCCGTCTGGAGGCCCTCAAGAAGGAGGGCCAGTCCGGGCAGAGCAAGATCACCCAGTACACCCGTTACCTGACGCTCATGCTCGGTGTCCTCCAGGCCACCAGCATCGTCGCCATGGCCCGGACGGGCGCCCTGTTCCAGGGGGCCATCCCGGTCAGCTCCTACATGCCCAACCAGGACATCATGACCCTGGTGACCATCGTGTTCACGATGACCGCCGGTACCGCCATCATCATGTGGTTCGGCGAGCTCATCACCGAGCGCGGCGTGGGCAACGGCATGTCGCTGCTGATCTTCACCCAGGTCATCGCGATGTTCCCCTCCTCCATGGTCGCGCTGTACCAGGAGCGCTCGATCTGGGTCTTCGCGCTCATCTGCATCGCCGGCCTGGTGCTCATCACCGCGGTGGTCTTCATGGAGCAGGCCCAGCGCCGCATCCCGGTCCAGTACGCCAAGCGCATGGTCGGCCGCCGCATGTACGGCGGCAGCTCGACCTACATCCCGCTGAAGGTCAACCAGGCGGGCATCATCCCCGTGATCTTCGCCTCCTCGCTGCTGTACCTGCCGCAGCTGCTCGTGGGCCTCATGGGACAGGACTCCACCCATCCCGTGGCGACCTTCGTGCAGGACTACTTCCTCACCGGCACCCACCCCGTGTACATGGCGACCTTCTTCGTCATGATCATCGGCTTCGCGTTCTTCTACGTGGCGATTACCTTCAACCCCGCTGAGGTCGCCGACAACATGAAGAAGTACGGTGGGTTCATCCCGGGTATCCGACCAGGGCGTCCGACCGCCGAGTACCTCGACTACGTCTTGACGAGGCTGACGACCCCCGGATCCCTGTACCTGGGTGTGATCGCTCTCCTGCCGATGGTCGCCCTCGGCGCCACCGGCGCAAGCGCGAACTTCCCCTTCGGAGGGACGAGCATCCTGATCATGGTCGGCGTCGGGCTGGACACGGTGAAGCAGATCGAGAGTCACCTCCAGCAGAGGAACTACGAAGGTTTTCTGCGATAAATGCGAGCAGTATTGGTGGGGCCGCCTGGGGCCGGCAAGGGCACCCAGGCCCAGATCCTCGCGTCCGAACTGTCGATCCCGAAGGTGTCCACGGGTGACATCTTCCGGGCCAACGTCAGCGGCAAGACCGACCTCGGCAAGAAGGCCAAGGAGTACATGGACCGCGGTGACCTCGTCCCCGACGAGGTCACGAACGCCATGGTCAAGGACCGCCTGGCGCAGGACGACGCCGCGGCGGGCTTCCTGCTCGACGGCTTCCCGCGCAACGTCCCGCAGGCCGAGACGCTCGAGGGCATGCTGGCCGACCTCGACACCCGCCTGGACGTCGTCCTGGAGCTGAGGGTGGACGAGGACGAGGTGGTCAAGCGCCTGTCGGGACGCCGCTCGTGCCCCGAGTGCGGCCGGGTGTACCACGTGGAGTACGACGCCCCCGAGACCGCGGGCAGGTGCGACAACGAGGGCGCCGAGCTGTACCAGCGCGAGGACGACCGCGAGGAGACCATCAGGCACCGCCTCAAGGTCTACCGGGAGCAGACCGCTCCGCTGGTGGAGTTCTACGAGACCCGGGGCCTGCTGGCCACCATCGCCGCCACGGGGACCGTGGACGAGGTGACGGCCCGCGCCAAGGCCGCCATCGAGAAGGTCGGGGCCGGCTCCTGATGTTTCGCAACACCGATCCGGACGTGCAGATCAAGACGCCGGAGCAGATCGCCAGGATGAGGGCGGCGGGCCGGGTCGTGGCCCGCGCCCTGGACACCCTCCGGGCCGCGGTGCGGCCCGGGGTGTCGACCCTGGAGCTGGACTCCCTCGCGGAGAAGGTCATCCGCGACGCGGGCGCCGTCCCCTCCTTCAAGGGCTACCACGGCTTCCCGGGCTCCATCTGCGCCTCGGTCAACGAGGAGGTCGTCCACGGCATCCCCAGCGCCCAGCGGGTGCTGGCCGAGGGCGACATCATCTCCGTGGACTGCGGGGCCATCCTGGAGGGCTGGCACGGCGACTCGGCGATCACCGTCGCGGTCGGCGAGGGCCGCCCCGAGGACCTGCGCATGATGGAGGTCTGCGAGGAGTCCATGTGGCAGGGGATCGCCGAGCTGCGTCCGGGCAGGCGCCTGGGCGACATCGGCCACGCGATTGGCGGCCACATCTCCCGCAACGGCGGCTACGGCAACGTCCGCGAGTACGGCGGCCACGGCATCGGCACCGAGATGCACATGGACCCGCACGTGCTCAACTACGGCAAGCGCGGCAAGGGCATGAGGCTGGTCGAGGGCATGTGCCTGGCGATCGAGCCGATGACCACCCTGGGCCGCCACGACGTGGTGCAGCTCGACGACGGCTGGACCGTGGTGACGCGCGACGGCGGGCGCGCCGCGCACTTCGAGCACACGGTCGCGGTGACCGCCGACGGGCCCGTCGTACTGACCGCGCGCGAGTCGGACCGCGATAAAATCGCCGACATGGGGTTCGTCCAGCCAACCTGGTAGGGGTTTCGTCCCGCGCGGAGCGCGGGGCCGCTTCCGGGTGAAGATGCGAGGTGCGCGCAGTGTCCGACCCGGTGCCGTCGATGCGAACGTCCGACGCGGAACGCGACCGCGTCGCCCAGCTCCTCCAGGAGCACTTCGCCCAGGGGCGGCTGGACCACGAGGAGTTCACCGACCGCCTCGGCCGCGTCTACAAGGCCAGGACCGCGGGTGAGCTGGCCACGGTCACCCACGACCTCCCCGAGCGCGACCTCGCGGACATCCGCGGGGCCGCACCCCGGGACGAGGAGTTCGCGGTGGCCCCTCCGATCAGCATGCGCGACCCCGCGCTGATGGTGCCGTGGGCCCTCTACGCCGGGGTCAACATCCTGTGCTTCGTCATCTGGCTGATCCTGTTCCTCACCACCGACTACGACTACCCGTGGTTCCTGTGGGTCATGGGGCCGTGGGGCATCGTGATGGGCATCGTGACCGTGGGGGTCATGGCCGGGCAGAGGCCCCACTCCGACGGCGACGGGACGCCCTGACCCGGGGCCCGTGCCCGCCCGCGTTCCGGTGCGGTACTGTGCTCCGTTCGGCGGTTAGAAGTACTTGCCGGAAGGGGATAGACTGTCCTTGCCCATACGCGGGCTGTTGGGTCAGTCTGCCTTCTTTGCGCCACGTCCTCCAACCGACGTTCGCCTTTGCAGTTGGCCTGAACTTCCAGTGTCCCTCGGCGTCGGTGACGGTCATCCGCCGTTGCCGGGGCCGTAGCGTCATGCGGGGCCACTGGGGTCGCGTCGGGTTGTCCTGATCAACCAAACGATGAGCGAGGCGTGGAAGGACATGGCCAAGAAAGACGGCGCCATCGAGATCGAGGGTTCCGTTGTCGAGTCCCTACCCAACGCTATGTTCAAGGTAGAGCTCGACAACGGGCACCAGGTCCTTGCCCACATCAGCGGCAAGATGCGGATGAACTACATCCGTATTCTCCCCGACGACCGTGTCGTCGTGGAGCTGAGCCCGTACGACCTCACGCGCGGGCGCATCGTTTACCGCTACAAGTAGCCCCTCACGGGCCTCGCGGCCCGGGAGAGTATGAGTTCGGAGTCACCATGAAGGTCAAGCCGAGCGTGAAGAAGATCTGCGCGAAGTGCCGCGTGATCCGCCGTAACGGCCGGATCATGGTCATTTGCTCGGACCCGCGGCACAAGCAGCGCCAGGGTTAGTCACCCCCGCTCCGCTCGCCGCGGCTTCACACCGCGATCGCTCCGGCCGGTGCGTCAGCACCGCACCGGGAGCACGACACAACGAAAACCTGTTCCGACTCCCGACGCCAGTGCGGCGCGGGGGGCACCCCCGGTCGGAGGCCGGGGCCTCGTCGATTGGGCGACGAGAGGGTGGAACGGGCCAGACCTCCGCATAGGGCAATTAGGAGTCTCGCCCACATGGCACGTATCGAAGGCGTTGACCTTCCCCGCGACAAGCGGGTGGAGATCGCTCTCACGTACATCTTCGGGATCGGGCGCACGCGCTCCCTGGAGACCCTGAAGAGCACCGGTGTCGACGGCAACACGCGCGTCTACGAGCTGACCGAGGAAGACCTCGTCAAGCTGCGCGAGTGGATCGGCTCGAACTACCAGGTCGAGGGTGACCTGCGCCGTGAGGTGCAGGGCGACATCCGCCGCAAGATGGAGATCGGTAGCTACCAGGGCATCCGCCACCGCCGTGGACTCCCGGTCCGCGGTCAGCGCACGCAGACCAACGCGCGCACCCGCAAGGGCAAGAAGAAGACCGTGGCCGGTAAGAAGAAGGCCGGTAAGAAGTAGTCCGCTCGGACTGGACTGTAAGCACGCGTCCGGGAACGACAACGGACCGATGATCTCTGGGAGTTTCGCTCATGCCGCCTAAGGGCCGTCAGGGTGCCGCGCGCAAGGTGCGCCGCAAGGAAAAGAAGAACATTGTCCACGGGCACGCTCACATCAAGAGCACGTTCAACAACACGATCGTGAGCATCACCGACCCGACCGGTGCCGTGATCTCGTGGGCCAGCTCCGGCCAGGTGGGCTTCAAGGGTTCGCGCAAGTCGACCCCCTACGCCGCGCAGATGGCCGCCGAGGCCGCTGCCCGCCGCGCCCAGGAGCACGGCGTCCGCAAGGTGGACGTCTTCGTGAAGGGCCCGGGCTCGGGCCGGGAGACCGCCATCCGCTCGCTCCAGGCGACCGGGCTGGAGGTCGGCTCCATCCAGGACGTGACGCCGGTTCCGCACAACGGCTGCCGTCCGCCCAAGCGCCGCCGGGTCTGATCCCGCACCGGCGCCCGCGCACCTACCCGCGCGGGCGCCGCGCCTGGTTCCGCGCGCTCCCCTGTGGGGGACCCGCGCGGACGGGGTAGGAATCCGAGTAGCGGACACCGAGGTGGTGTCCGCCGGGTGGCCGTCAAATAGCGGGCGGCCATGTGGAAGGGAAGACACGGACCATGTTGATCGCACAGCGTCCCACGCTCACCGAGGAAGTCGCCTCGGACCTGCGCTCGAAGTTCGTCATCGAGCCGCTGGAGCCGGGCTTCGGCTACACCATCGGCAACTCGCTTCGGCGCACCCTGCTGTCCTCCATCCCCGGCGCGGCTGTCACGAGCATCCGCGTCGAGGGCGTCGAGCACGAGTTCGCCACCGTGCCCGGTGTCAAGGAGGACGTCACCGAGATGATCCTCAACCTCAAGGGCCTGGTCGTCAGCTCCGAGCACGACGAGCCGGTGCTGATGTACCTGCGCAAGCAGGGCCCCGGTGTGGTGACCGCCGCGGACATCGCTCCGCCGGCCGGTGTCGAGGTGCACAACCCCGACCTGCACATCGCCACGCTCAACGGCAAGGGCAAGCTGGAGATGGAGCTGACGGTCGAGCGCGGCCGCGGTTACGTCTCGGCGACGCAGAACAAGCAGGCGGGACAGGAGATCGGCCGCATCCCGATCGACTCCATCTACTCCCCGGTCCTGCGTGTGACCTACAAGGTCGAGGCCACCCGTGTCGAGCAGCGCACCGACTTCGACCGCCTGATCGTCGACATCGAGACCAAGCCGGCCATCCGTCCCCGGGACGCGGTCGCCAGCGCGGGCAAGACCCTGGTCGAGCTGTTCGGTCTGGCGCGTGAGCTCAACGTCGACGCCGAGGGCATCGACATGGGCCCGTCGCCCACGGACGCCGCCCTGGCGGCGGACCTGGCGCTGCCGATCGAGGACCTCAACCTCACGGTCCGGTCCTACAACTGCCTCAAGCGTGAGGGCATCCACAGCGTCGGTGAGCTGGTTGCCCGCTCCGAGCAGGACCTGTTGGACATCCGCAACTTCGGCGCCAAGTCCATCGACGAGGTCAAGCAGAAGCTCGTCGACATGGGCCTGTCGCTGAAGGACTCCCCGCCCGGATTCGACCCCAGCTCGGCGGCCGACTCCTACAGCTCCGAGGACGACGAGGGCGAGTCCTTCGTCGAGACGGAGCAGTACTAACCGACCTTCGTCGCCCACATGGTCCCCGGCCGAGTGCGGCCGCGGACCGCATCACTAGGAGAACGACACCATGCCCACGCCTACCAAGGGCGCCCGTCTGGGTTCCGGGCCCGCTCACGAGCGGCACATCCTGGCGAACCTCGCCACCTCGCTGTTCCAGCACGGCCGCATCCGCACCACCGAGGCCAAGGCCAAGCGCCTGCGCCCGTACGCGGAGAAGCTGATCACCCTCGGCAAGCGCGGTGACCTGCACGCCCGCCGCCAGGTCCTGACCAAGATCACGGACAAGGCCGTCGTGCACGAGCTGTTCACCGAGATCGGCCCGCGCTTCGAGAACCGTCCCGGTGGCTACACCCGGATCACCAAGATCGGTCCGCGCAAGGGCGACAACGCCCCGATGGCCGTGATCGAGCTGGTCGAGGCGCTGAGCGCCCAGGCCGCCGCCCCGGCCGCCAAGCCCGCGGCGGAGGAGCCCGAGGCCGAGGAGCCCAAGGCCGACGCGACCGCCGCGGCGGACGAGGCCGACGAGCAGCCGGCGGAGGACACCACCTCCGACCAGACCGCCAAGGCCGACGAGACGTCCCAGGCCGAGGGCTCGGCTGACGACAAGTAGCGTGCGAGGCGCGGGTGCGCGAACGCGTCCCGCACACGCACCGCTCGGCGAGTGCCCGATCCCCGCGGGGGTCGGGCACTCGTCTTTTTCGTGGACGCGGAGAGGGGCGGGTTATGGACGGGACGACGGTTCGGGTGCGGTTGGACGTGGCCTACGACGGCACGGACTTCTCCGGGTGGGCCGCGCAGCCGGGCCGGCGCACGGTGCAGGGCGAGCTGGAGGCGGCGCTGGCGCGGGTGCTGCGCCTGCCGGAGGTGTCGCTGACGTGCGCGGGGCGCACGGACGCCGGTGTGCACGCGCGGGGGCAGGTGGCGCAGGCCGACATCCCCGCGCGGACGTGGGAGAGCGAGGGGGAGCGCGTGCTCCGGCGCCTGGCCGGGGTGCTGCCCAGGGACGTGCGGGTGCGCGCGGCGCGGCTGGCGCCGCCCGGGTTCGACGCCCGGTTCTCGCCGCTGTTCCGGCGGTACCTGTACCGCGTGAGCGACGCGCCCTACGGGGTGGACCCGCTGCTGCGACGGGACGTGCTGTGGCACCGCAGCCCGCTGGACGCCGACCGGATGAACGCGGCGGCGGAGCGCCTGGTGGGCGAGCACGACTTCGCGGCGTTCTGCAAGAAGCGCGAGGGTGCGACGACCATCCGGGAGCTGCTGCGCCTGGAGTGGACCCGGGTGGACGAGCACCTGCTGCACGGGACGATCCAGGCGGACGCGTTCTGCCACAACATGGTGCGCGCGCTCGTGGGCGCGCTCCTGGCGGTGGGCGACGGGCGCCGGGACGCGGACTGGCCGGGGAAGGTGCTCGGCGCCGGTGCGCGGGACTCCTCGGTGCACGTGGTGGGGCCGCAGGGGCTCAGCCTGGAGGAGGTGCGCTACCCGGCCGACGAGGAGCTGGCCGTGCGCGCCTCGGCGACCCGCCGCGTGCGGGAGCTGCCCTGCCGGGGCCACTCGGCCTGAGGTGCCGGTGGCCGCCGCCTGAGGGGCCCGGCCCGAGGGGGCGGCGGCTCGGGAAGCGCGGGCAGCCCGGCCTCCTCGCGGCCCTCGCGTTCGATCGCCTGTCCGGGGCTCTCCAGGACGTCGCACCACCCGCGGGGCAGGGTCCAGCCGCGGCCGTCCGAGGTCTCGCGGACGAGCAGCACCCGTCCGTGGACGCGAAGAAGGGGCACCCGGTCGCCGGGTGCCCCTCGCTGTCGTCAGCGACCGCTCAGCCGCGGTTCTCGCTGAGGCTGGTGTGGGCCTCCTGGAGGAAGCCCTCGCTGATGGCGCGCAGCTCGGTGGCGGACTCGCTCTCGCCGCCCTCCTCGGTGCCGTCGCTGTTGGCCGCGAGGGAGAAGAGCAGGTAGCGGCCCCACTGGCCGCTGCTGCCGTGGCCGCCGGAGTGGCCCAGGCGCTCGGCGGGGCTGCCCTCCTCGCCGGGCAGGCCGGCGAACCACTGCGTGGCCACGAGGTCCTGGGCCTCCATCGCGGTGGCCGCCTCCTCGCCGGTGGGCATGGCGGCGACGCCGACGGTCACCGCGTGGCCCTCGTCCTCGCTGAGGTAGGAGGCGCGCACCATCTGGCGGCACTCGTTGTCGGCGAGCACCTGGCCGTAGTCGCCGTGGGCCCCGGCGGCGCAGTCCTCGGTGTCCTCGACGGCCACGCGGGTGAACGTGCCCTGGCCCTCGACCTCCATGCTCTCGGGGAAGAGGGCCTCCGCGTCGAGCGCGCCCGGGTCGTCGGCCTCGTCGGCGACGGTCGCGGCGTTCGCGCCGCCCGAGCCCATGCTGGTGGCGAGGAAGAACGTCCCGCCGCCCGCCAGGACCAGCAGCACGGCGAAACCGGCGATCATCATGATCCGGCGCTTGCGGGCGCGCGTGTCCGCGCCGCCTTCGCCGTACTGGTAGTCGTCGTTGTAACCGTCGTAGTCGTCGTAGTCGTTGACCCCCTGGGCGTCGAACTGCGCGGTGTCCACACCGGCGTCGTCGGGGACCTCGTCCCGGAACAGGGGGCGGCCGCCGGGCGAGGCGGGGACGGCGCTGATGTGCTGCGTGGCGCCCATCGCGTCCGGGGGGAACACGGGCTCCTCCCGGCCGGGAGCCGGGGGCGCGGCGGCGGGGGGCTGGGGCGGCGCCTGGTAGGCCTGCTGGGCGGTCGGGAGCGCCGAGCCGGGCGGCATGCCCGGGGGAGGGCCGACGGGCGCTCCGGGGTAGCCGGGGCGGCCCTGCGGCACGCCCTGCGCACCGGGAGGAAGCCCCGGGACGGGGCCCTGGGGACCGGGCCGGTGCCCGGGGGCGTGCGGCGGCACGGGGGAGCCGGGCGGGAACGCCTCGGGAGGGAGGGGCTGGCCGGGCTGGCCGGGGGGCGCGTGCGGGCCCGGGGCCTGCCCCATGCCCGGGTGTCCGCCGGTGGGCGCCTGGTACCCGGGGTGGCCCCCGGCGGGGCCCTGGTGTGACGGGTGTCCGCCCGTGGGCGCCTGGTGCGGGGGGTGCCCGCCCGTGGGCGCCTGCATCGGCGCCTGGCCTCCGGTGGGGGCCCCGTGCGGCGGGAACTGGCCGCCGGTGCCCTGCGGAGGCTGACCGGGGTGCGTCGGCGGCTGCTGGCCGCCGGTGCCCTGCGGCGGCTGTCCCGGACGCATGGGGGCCTGGCCGCCGGCGGGCGCGCCCACCGGGCCGCCGGGGAAGCCGGGCGCGCCCTGGGGCTGCCCGCCCTGGCCGTACCGCGGGTGCTGCGGGCCGTTCGGGGGCTGGGGCGGAGCCTGGGGGCCGCTCGGTCCGCCCTGGCCGCCAGGGGCGTCCTGGCGGGCGCCGCCGGGATAGCCCTGCCGCGGGCCGCCCTGATCGTACGGCGGGGCCTGGGGGCCGCTGGGCTGTGCGGGGGAGGGGTGGTGCTGGGGGTACGGGGGGTACTGGTCGGGCAGGGGCGCGGCATGTGTCTGCTGTGGCCCCGATGTGGGATGCTGGCCCTCGGTGTGGGAGGGCGCTGACCCGAGCAGGTCCTGGCCGTCACCGGCCTCCGGTCCGACGGGTCGCCCGTCGGGACCGTACTGTGGCTGGTTCGGATGGGTACTGATGGGAGTCTCCGAGGGCTCTGGGGGTGGGACTGGGCCGCGGTCCACCGGCACGTGGCCTGGGCCGCGCGGTGCCGTCCGTTCCGGGTTCCCGTGGTGTCGGCGACCGTGACGGGCGTCTCCAAGGTCGCGTCGGTGCCCGTCATCACGGGATCAGACCGGCCTTTCGGTGCAAGCGTAACCAACGCGGGGGCGGGAACAGGACGAAGCACTCCCGGCAACGGGCATAATAAAAGACGGAGAGGTCACGGATGTGACCCCGTGCCGGTGTTTTCCCCGCCGAGCGCGGTCCGGCCGGTCCGCCCCGCCGCTGGCTTTGACCTGCGCGGCGGTGGCCAGGTAGGATATTCCGTCGTTGTGCGTTGAGTTGCCGTGGGCCCCGACCACCGGGCGCCGATCCACGCACCATCGTCTGCGCACTCACCATTCGGAGAGTCCTGTGACATGGCACGGGATATCCGGCCAGACGCCCCCGCAACCGCGGGTGTGTATACGAGTCCCCCATTCCCGCACGGGATGGGGCAGCCGACTGAAGAGCGAAGGCAAACGATCGTGCGCACATACAGCCCCAAACCAAACGATGTCCAGCGTCAGTGGCACGTTGTCGACGCTACCGATCTCGTGCTCGGGCGTATGGCGAGCCAGGTTGCCACGCTGCTTCGGGGCAAGCACAAGCCGTACTACGCGCCCCACATCGACACCGGCGACTTCGTGATCGTCGTGAACGCCGACAAGGTCGCGCTGACCGGCAAGAAGCTGGAGCAGAAGCGCGCCTACCGGCACTCCGGCTACCCGGGCGGCCTGCGCTCCGTCTCCTACGCCGACCTGCTGGAGAAGAACCCCGAGCGGGCCATCGAGAAGGCCATCAAGGGCATGCTCCCCAAGGGCTCCCTGGGCCGTCAGATGGCCAAGAAGCTCAAGGTGTACGCCGGTCCGGAGCACCCGCACCAGGCCCAGCAGCCGGTTGCGTTCGAAATCACCAAGATCGAGCAGCCCGCCTAGGCGTTCGCAGACTTTTACAGAGAGCACGAGGAGAACCGTGGTCGAGCCCACCGGCATCGAAGACGTCGAGCAGGAGTACGTGGAGAACCCGGAGGAGTTCCCCTCCGAGTACACCAGCGAGTCCGACGAGAACGCCGCCGCTTACGTCCCCACCGCGTCCGGCCCCAGCGCCGGTACCGGTCGCCGCAAGCAGGCCGTCGCCCGTGTCCGCATCGCCCCCGGTGCGGGCGAGTGGAAGGTCAACGGCAAGTCGCTTGAGGCGTACTTCCCGGACAAGGTCCACCAGCAGACCATCAAGGAGCCGTTCGTCTCCCTCGGGTTCGACGGCGCCTACGACGTCTTCGCCCGTCTCGACGGCGGCGGCACCAGCGGCCAGGCCGGCGCCCTGCGCCACGGCATCGCCCGTGCGCTGGCGTCCCTGGACCCGGAGAACAACCGCCCGACCCTCAAGAAGGCCGGTTTCCTGACCCGCGACGCCCGTGAGGTGGAGCGCAAGAAGGCCGGTCTCAAGAAGGCGCGCAAGGCTCCCCAGTTCTCCAAGCGCTAGTGCTCATGCGCCGGCACCCGCTCGGCTGAGCTTCGGCCCGTACGTCGTTCCCACCACCGGGGGCGGCGTACGGGCCTTCGGTTTTCCCGGTGGCTTGTCTGGGCCACCCTCGCTACTCCACCGGCGCCGTGATCAGGCGCCGTCTTCGAAAGGGGCTGTCCTCCTGTGGCTCGGCTGTTCGGAACAGATGGTGTACGCGGTGTCGCCGGTCGGGACCTGACCGCCGCCCTCGCGCTGGAGCTGTCCGTCGCGGCGGCGCGGGTGCTGACCCGCGGCGGTGACGGGGCGCGGCCCAAGGCCGTGGTGGGCCGCGACCCGCGCGCCTCCGGCGAGTTCCTCGAGGCCGCCGTCGTCGCGGGCCTGGCCAGCACCGGTGTGGACGTGGTGCGCGTGGGCGTGCTGCCCACCCCGGCCGTGGCCTACCTGACCGGCGCGCTCGGCGCCGACTTCGGCGTGATGCTCTCCGCCAGCCACAACCCGGCCCCCGACAACGGCATCAAGTTCTTCGCGCGGGGCGGACAGAAGCTGGAGGACGCCCTGGAGGAGGAGATCGAGGGCATGCTCGGCGTGCCCTCCACCCCGGCCGTGGGCGACCTCGTCGGCCGGGTCACCGACGCCCACGACGGCGCCGAGCGCTACGTCGAGCACGTGCTGGCCTCGGTGCCCCACAGCCTCAAGGGCCTCAAGGTCGTGGTGGACTGCGCCAACGGCGCCTCCGCCCTGGTCGCGCCCGAGGCCCTGCGCCGCGCGGGCGCGGAGGTCGTGGCGATCGGCGACCAGCCGGACGGCCACAACATCAACGAGGGGTGCGGCTCCACCCACCTGGAGGTGCTCCAGGAGGCGGTCCGCCTGCACGGCGCGGACGCCGGTATCGCCAACGACGGCGACGCCGACCGCTGCCTGGCCGTGGACGCCGAGGGACGCGTGGTGGACGGCGACCAGATCCTGGCGATCCTGGCCACCGAGGCCAAGGAGGCGGGCAAGCTCGCCCAGGACACGCTCGTGGTCACGGTCATGTCCAACCTGGGCCTGAAGCTGGCGATGGAGCGGGAGGGCATCACCGTGGCGGAGACCGCGGTGGGCGACCGCTACGTGCTGGAGGAGATGAAGCGCGGCGGGTTCGGCCTGGGCGGCGAGCAGTCGGGGCACGTGATCCTGCTGGAGCACGCCACCACCGGCGACGGCGTCCTGACCGGCCTGCACCTGCTGGCCGCGATGGCCCACCGCGAGCAGGGCCTGGCGGAGCTGGCCAAGGTGATGACCCGCCTGCCGCAGGTGCTCGTCAACGTGCCCGACGTGGACAGGGCCCGGGCCAAGGACTCCGCGGAGCTCGCGGAGGCCGTGCGCGCGGCCGAGGAGGAGCTGGGCGAGACCGGCCGGGTGCTGATCCGGCCCAGCGGAACCGAGCCCAAGGTCAGGGTCATGGTCGAGGCTCCGGAACAGGAGCAGGCCACCGCGGTGGCCGAACGGCTCGCCGCCGTGGTGCGCTCCGCGCTCGGCTGAAGGAGCCCCTTCCACGCGCACCCGGGCACCGAGACGGCCGGGTGCGCGTTCTCATGTGTGGCTGACCCGCGGAGCGCGGGTCCGGGACGGTGGAGTTGGTCACGGTGGCGGACACGCGGTACGGGCACGCCCTGACGATCGGGGTGGACATCGGCGGGACGAAGGTGGCCGCCGGTGTGGTGACGCCCGGCGGGCGCATCCTGGCCCGGCTGCGCACGGAGACCCCCGAGCGCAGCAAGAGCCCGGCGGTCGTGGAGGACACGATCGTCTCGGTGGTGCGCGAGCTGCGCCGGGAGTTCCGGGTGCGCGCCGTGGGCGTGGGCGCCGCCGGTTTCGTCGACGAGCGGCGGGCCAACGTGCTGTTCGCCCCGCACCTGTCCTGGCGCCGGGAGCCGCTGCGCGACGCCCTGGCGCTGCGGCTCGGGCTGCCCGTGGTGGTGGAGAACGACGCGAACGCCTCCGCCTGGGCCGAGGTGCGTGCCGGTGCGGGCCGGGGCGTGGACAACGTCGTGGTGGTCAACCTGGGCACGGGCATCGGCGGCGCGGTCGTGCTCGACGGGAGCCTGCACCGGGGCCGGTACGGGCTGGCCGGGGAGTTCGGGCACATGACGGTGGTGCCGGGCGGCCACCGCTGCGAGTGCGGGAACCGGGGCTGCTGGGAGCAGTACGCCAGCGGCAACGCGCTGACCCGGGAGGCGCGGGAGCTGGTGGCCTCGCAGTCGCCGGTGGCGGACGCCCTGCACCAGGCGGTGGGCGGCGACGCCGCCCAGATCACCGGGCCGCTGGTCAGCGAGCTGGCGCGCAAGGGCGACCGCGCGTGCGTGGAGCTGATGCGGGAGGCGGGGGGATGGCTGGGCTCGGGCCTGGCCAACCTGGCCGCGGCGTTCGACCCGGAGCTGTTCATCGTGGGCGGCGGCGTGTCCGAGGCGGGGGAGCTGCTGCTGGAGCCCGCGAGGGAGGCGTTCGGACGCAACCTCACGGGGCGCGGCTACCGTCCGGAGGCCCGGGTGGCGGCGGCCGAGCTGGGCAACGAAGCGGGTCTCATCGGCGCCGCGGACCTGGCCCGGGAGGCGCTGCCCCGGTGGCACCAGCGGCGCCGACAGCGCCGTCTGGGACGCTTCGGCAGGAGTTAGAACCTGTGCCCCCGGTCGGGAGCGGCGGCACGCGGCCGGAGCGGGACGCGCGCCGCGTCTCGTGGGACCTAGCGGGACAGCGCCCTCACGTCGATGTCGATCGGGAACGGGAGATCCAGCTTGAGGCGTTCCCGAGCGACGGTGACAGGGATGTAGCGGGGCTCCTTCGTGCCGTCCAACTCATAGACGTAGACGGCCGGGCCGCCGTCCTCCCTCTCGATCCGCCAGAAGTGGGGGATGCCCGCCTGCGCGTACTTGAGTGGTTTGGTGGAGCGATCTCGATCCCGGGACTCCTCGGACACGATCTCGACCGCGAGCAGGACTTCGTCCGGGGTGTAGTAGCTCCGGATGTCCCCCACCTCTGGGTCGTCGGTGTCGCGGTAGACGAGGATGTCGGGCTCCGGGCGCTGGTGCTTACCCAGCTTGATCGTCATCTCCTCGTCCACGGCGAGTCCGGGTGGCAGTATGTCCTCCAGCACGGTGGACAGACGTCGCTTGACCCGCGAATGAAAGCGGATCTGGGGGGACATCACGATGAGCGCTCCGTCGATGAGTTCCATCCGGGGCGCTCCCGGGGGAAGGTCGTCCATGTCGTCGGCGGTCCAGCCGCCGGGCGGGGGCATGAACCAGTCGGGGAGCGGCTCAGCGGTCATCGAAGCCTCCGGGGTCGATTCCTGAGCCCATGCTAATGCGGTCGTCGTCG
>ANAW01000218.1:0-6866 GCA_000340945.1 Nocardiopsis synnemataformans DSM 44143
CAAGACGTGCTCGACACCCGACTGCGCCTATGTGCACGCGTCGCTGCCGCTGCACACACGGGAGTGGGTGTGCCCCGGTTGTGGGGTGACCCATGACCGTGACGTGAACGCGGCGAACAATCTCCGGGCCGCCGGGCTGGCGGCATCTGCCTGCGGAGCTGGTGTGAGACCTCAACGGGAGTCCTCCCGGACGGGGCGACCGGCGATGAAACAGGAAGGCCACGGGGCGACCCGTGACGAGGCCCTGGCCTCGAACCACCGGTAGGTGGTTCCGCGATCTCCTGCCTTCAGGCAGGAGAGGAAGTCAAGTGGTGGAACTTCGTCGGCCGCGACCACGACGAGATCGTGCGGGCCCGCCTCGCCTGGGAGGGCGAGAGGGAGGGCTCCGGCGAGGAAGGCGTGCGGCGCTTCGCCGCGGTCGCGGCCGACGACGGCGCGGCGCTCCCGGCTCCGGAGCTGCCCAACGCACGCCTGCGCGCGCGCCCGCGCCACCGCGGCGCGTAGGAGCCCTGCCCCGACGCCGCGGCGCGCCATGGCGTCGGGGCAGGGGAGGGCACCGTCACCGGCGGATCGGCCGGGGCGTGACCACGGTGGTCAGGCCGTCCAGAAGGCGTTCCAGGCCGAAGGCGAAGAGCGACTCCAGGTCGAGTTCCGTGCCCGGCTCCGTGATCTGGGCGATCAGCGGGCCCTCGACGGGGAGCCGGGCCGTGCTCCACTGCTTGCTGGTCATCCCCGTGTCCAGTTCGGCGCTGGCCTCGCTCTCGATGTTCATCGCTGTTCCCCGCACGTAGTTGACCATCGCGGCGTAGACGTGCAGCCGGGTGCCCGGGTCCAGGTCCAGGCCGTCGAGTGCGCTCAGGCTCCAGCGCCCGTACGCCAGCATCCCCGGCAGCACGGCCGGCCGGGTGACGGACACCAGCCGCGGCAGCCAGGGATGGCGCTGGTAGGCCGCCCACTGCAACCGGGCGGCCTCCCTCAGGTGGGAACGCCATCCTGGTGGCGGCTCCGGATACTCGATCTCGGCGAACGCGGTGTCGGCGATCAACTGGGTGAGCTCGGCCTTGGCGTCGAGGTGCCGGTAGAGGGCCATGGTGGCGACCCCGAGCCTGGCCGCGACCGCCCGCATGGACAGCGCGGCCAGGCCGTCGGCGTCGGCGATCTCCATGGCCGCGCGGACGACGCGGTCACGTTCGAGACCGCCGGCCGAACGCGAGGGCAGCCTCCGGGGGGCGACCACGGCGCCGACCCGGGGCGTGGCCTCGATGGCACCCGCCTGCTTGAGGGCGGCCAGCGCCTTGGTGGCCGTCGCCATGGCGACTCCCCATTCGCGCATGACCGCCCTCGTGGTGGGAACGGGGTCACCGGGCCGCAGCTCTCCGTCGGCGATGCGCCGCTCGATGTCGGCGACGATACGGAGGTACGGCGGTCGCGCGTCGTTCACCAGGCCATGCTGCCACGCCTCAGCGGTCGGGCAGCCAGTTGCCGTGCAGGCCGAGGGGCACCCGGACCGGGAGGTGGACGCGCGCCACGGGCTCGCCGGTGAAGTCCTGGGCCGCGAGGACCACCAGGTCGCTGGCGTTCCGGAGGGGGTTGTGCGCGTACGTGAGCAGGTACCCCTCGTCCTCTCCCCGGCCCGTGGCGGCGAATACGGCCTCCCCCACGGCCTCGTCCCGGCCGAACCTGTGCACCTCGGCCGTGCCCCGTTCCAGGTCGTGCTTGACCAGGGCGTTCGTGAAGGAGTCGTCCGACTGTACGCCTTCGGACGTGAACGGGAGCCCGTACAGGGCCGTCGCGGCCGAGTAGCCGTACCGGTGCGGGCGGGTGGCGCGCGCCTCGTTCACACGCGGGAAGTCCTGCGGCCGGTCGTCGAGGCGCCGCTGGCGGACCCCGTCCGGCGTGATCGTCCAGCGGTCCAGCACGGGTCGGATCGCTCCGGGGTCGGCGGGGTCGAACGGGCCTTCGGCCGTGACCAGGTCGACCACGACCGAGTCGCCGTCGTCGTAGGCGTTGAGCGTGTGGCTGACATGGACCGGTTCGACGTCGAGCCAGCGCACCTCGCCGCCTGTCCGCGGCATGACGCCCACCCGCGTCGGGTGACCCGGCAGCCACCGGCAGTCGAACCCGTCGAAGCCCAGGGGCGTGTCCCACAACACCACGTGGCGCCCGGTGAGCGCGAAGTCGTGCATGAACGGTGTCCTGGTCATGGGGACGGTGGTGGTCCGTACGACGGCTCCTCCCGCGTCGGTCACGATGTGCTGGACGAAGTCGCGACCCGGCATGTACGACAGCGAGTGCAGTTCGCCGGTGAGCGGGTCGTGCTTGGAGTGCGCCCCCGCCGTGAACCCCTCCGCGGTTCCTCCCAGCGCGCACGCGCCCACGGTGTTCAGGTCCTCGTCCAGTTCGAAGGGCGGCAGGCCGCCCTCGGCCAGGGCGAAGGTGCGCCGGGCGTGCTCGATCACGTGCACCATGGGCGCGTAACCCGGTGCTCGCACGAAGCGGTTGCGGTACCACTCGGCCCGGCCGTCGCGCAGCCGCACTCCGTGCACCATGCCCTGTCCCATACCCCAGATGTGGACGGCGGGGTCCTCCACACCCAGCGGGTTGGGTCCGTTGCGCAGGTAACGCCCGTTGAGCTCGACCGGGATCCGCCCGGTGACGGGGAGGTCGAGGGCGGTGATCTCCTCTGTGACAGGCGCGAAGGGCCCTTCCAGGTATCTCATGTGGACAAGGTACGCAGGAGCGCGCCGGAACCCTTGTTCAGAAAGGAAAACTCCGTTCTGTGCACTAGCGCAGAAGCGCTGTCCCGCTGAGTGGGCGAAGCGGCCTGCGCGCGCCGGGCACAGCGAACCCCCGCCCGCACCGCCACCAGCGGCCCGCGCGACCGCTTCCGGTGCCCGGCGGGCCCGTCCCCGTGGCGTCGCGCGAGCGCGGATTCACGGATGCCCCCGCCCCGGCGGTCACCGCCACGCGCGTACGCAAGGACCCCTGAAGGTTTCCGGTAAGCGACCCTTGCCGTTTTCGCCCGAAGTGCGAGTCTGGACAAAAGGAACCGAAAGGAGCATCGTGGGGCGACACCGCGGGCAGGCTGCCCGCCCCACGATGCTGACCAGGCCAACTCCTGCTACCGTGCGGATCGCGAACTACGGGATGATTTAGGAGACCTGAACATGGTCCAACAGACTCGCGAGCAGTGGGGATCGCGCGCGGGCTTCCTGATGGCGGCGATCGGATCCGCCATCGGTCTGGGCAACATCTGGCGATTCCCCTACATCGCCTACGAGAACGGCGGCGGCGCCTTCATGCTGCCCTACCTCATCGCCCTGCTCACCGCCGGTATCCCGCTGCTGATCCTGGAGTACAGCATCGGGCACCGCTACCGCTCCTCCGCCCCGCTGTCCTACCGGCGCATCACCCGGCCCGCCGAGGCCATCGGCTGGTGGCAGGTGGCCATCTGCTTCGTCATCGCGGTCTACTACGCCGTGATCGTGGCCTGGGCCGCCCGGTTCGCCTGGTTCTCCATCGGGCAGCAGTGGGGCGACGACCCCAACGCGTTCTTCTTCGAGGACTTCCTCCAGATGAGCGAGGGGCCCGGCATGGTCTCGGGCTACGTCGCGGGAGTGGCCTGGCCGCTCGTCGGCGTGTGGGCCGTGGTGCTGCTCATCCTCGCGCTGGGCGTGCGCAACGGCATCGAGAAGGCCAACAAGGTCTTCATCCCGCTGCTGGTGGTGCTGTTCCTGGTCCTGGTCGTGCAGGCGCTCACCCTGGACGGGGCCGCGGTCGGCCTGAACGCCCTGTTCACCCCCGACTGGGGCGCCATGCTCGACGGCAGCGTCTGGATCGCCGCCTACGGGCAGATCTTCTTCTCGCTGTCCGTGGGCTTCGCCATCATGGTCACCTACGCCTCCTACCTGCGCCGCAAGGCCGACCTGACCGGCTCGGCGATGGTGGCGGGCTTCGCCAACAGCTCCTTCGAGCTGCTCGCGGGCATCGGCGTGTTCGCCGCCCTGGGCTTCATGGCCACCGCGGCGGGCACCGGGGTCGAGGACGTCGCCGCCGACGGCATCGGCCTGGCCTTCGTCGCCTTCCCGCAGATCATCTCGACCCTGCCCATCGGCGGCGCGCTGTTCGGGGTGCTCTTCTTCGGCTCCCTGGTGATCGCGGGCCTGACCTCGCTGGTCAGCATCGTCCAGGTGATCGTCTCCGCGGTGCAGGACCGCACCGGCCTGGGCCGCGTCCAGACCGTGCTGCTGGTGGGCGGCGCCACCGCGCTGGCCTCGATCCTGCTCTTCCCCACGCCCGAGGGCCTGCACTTCCTGGACGTGTTCGACCACTTCATCAACCAGTACGGCATCGTGCTGGCCGGACTCGTCATGATCGTGGTCTTCGGCTGGATCGCGCGCAGGTTGCCGATGTTCCAGGAGCACACCAACGCGATCTCCTCGATCCGGCTCGGCCTGTGGTGGAAGGTCACCCTGGGCGTGGTCACCCCGATCCTGCTCGGCTTCATGATGTGGGACAGCCTGCGCACGGAGCTGACGGAGAACTACGCGGGCTACTCGACCGGGTTCCTGCTGGCCGCCGGATGGGGCCTGGCCATCGGCGTGATCGTCTTCGGGATCGTCGTCTCGCTCTTCCCCTGGAAGCGCGCCGACGCCCTGGCCCGTCAGGACGCCGACACCGCGTCCGCCACGACCGAGGAAGGGGACCGCTGATGACCACCAGCGCGATCGTCATGATGGCCATCTCCATGATCCTGCTGTGGGGCGGCCTCATCGCGGCCATTCTCCACCTGCGCCGCCACCCCGAGAAACCCGAGTCGGAGTAACCGCGCCCGACACACGGGGCGGGGGGCGGCCCNCGCCCCGTCGTCGTTTCCGCGCTCCCGCGGGACGCGGGAGAGGCCGCCTACCCGGCGGCGAACTCGCGGACGATGCGCTCGCAGAAGGCGGGCAGGTCGTCCGGGTTGCGGCTGGTGGTGATCCCCTGGTCGGTGACCACCTCCTCCTCCACCACGGTCCCGCCCGCGTTGCGGATGTCGGTGCGCAGGCTGGGGTAGGAGGTCACCCTGCGCCCCCGCACCACGTCGGCCTCCACCAGGATCCACGGCCCGTGGCAGATGGCGGCCACGGGCTTGCCCGCGGCCACGAAGTCGCGCACGAACCCCACCGCGTTCTCGTCCGAGCGCAGGTTGTCCGGGTTGACGGTCCCGCCGGGGACCACCAGGGCGTCGTAGTCGTCCACCCCGACCTCGGACACCACGCGGTCCACGTCGAAGGTGTCCGCCGGTTCGATGTCGCCGTTCATCGCCTGGATCCGCCCGGACTTGAGCGAGACCAGGTCGATGGTGGCGCCCTCCTCGCTCAGAGCCTTGCGCGGTGTGACGAGTTCGACCTGCTCGACCCCGTCCGCCGCCAGAATCGCGACCCGACGGCCGTTGAGCGTGTCGGCCATGGCTGCCCCCTCAGCTGGACTCTTCCGGCACCCTCCGTGCCGCGTTGGCGCCCCTACCCGCACAGGCCGCCCTCTCACACTCCCCGCCGGGGACGCCGTGCCCCGCCCGCGCGCTCAGCCGCGCGAACCGGACCCGGTGGCGCGGAGTCGAACCGGCGAAGCCCCCCGCCGAAGGAGACCACCGTGCCCGCGACCCGCCACCTCTACCTGGCCCGGCACGCCGAGGCCGAACGCGAGAACGGCTCCCTGACCGCGAAGGGCCGCCAGCAGGCCGTCGCACTCGGCCGACGCCTGCGCCGTGCCGGGGTGGACAGGCTCCACCACGGTCCCCTCGCACGCACCGCCCAGACCGCGCGACTGGCTGCCGGGGAGTCGGGCGCCGCTCCCGTGTGCGTGCCCGAGGCGGGCGACTACGCGCCCTACCTGCCCCTGCGCGCGGAGCTGCCGGAGGAGCACGCCGACGGAGTGCTCGGCTTCGTCGCCTCCCTGCCCGAGCACGAGCGCGTACCCGGGCCCGGGCTGGCCCGCCGCGCGCTGGAGCGCTTCACCGGTCCGGTCGAGGGGGAGCACGAACGGCATGAGGCGGTCATCACCCACGCCTACCTGGTCGGATGGCTGGTGTGCGTCGCGCTCGGCGCGCCCGCCTGGCGCTGGACGACCCTGGCTCCGGCCAACGCGGCGCTGACCGTGCTGCGCTATCCTCCAGGCCGCCCGGCGTCGGTGCTGGCCTTCAACGACACCGCGCACCTGGTCTGAGGAGCGCGTGCCCGCGGGCGCACCGAGACGCCCTAGCCCAGGGTGTCCTGCGCGCTCTCCCAGACACCGGACGGGATCCGCTCCAGCAGGTCGACCACCGCGTCGGCGCGCTCCCGGACACGACCGGTCTCCAGCGGCCCGCGCTCCCAGGCCAGCAGGTACTGACCGCCGAAGCGGAACGGGCACACGCCCTCCCGCGACAGCAGCCACTCCCGCACCGGCTCCCCCAGGACGGTCGCCGCGAAGGCGCCGTCGCCGGTCACGACGGCGAACCGGTCGTCGAAGGCGGCCTCGCCCGCGTTCCAGGCGCGGGCGCCGTCCGTCCGGGGCTGGGGCGCACCGGCGCCGGTACCGGTCTCCTCCACCTGGAGCAGCGGCACGCCCGCGGGCAGGGCCACCGCCACCACGGTGTACACGTGCGCGACGGTGCGGTGGCGCTGCTGGGGGTGGGGCGCGGCGTAACCGTACTCGTAGGCCAGGACCCGGCGGCCGCGCAGCTCGGCGCACAGCACGTGCCTGGCCCGGGCGTTGGACCGCCGTTCCAGGAAGGGGGCGCCCTCGAACCGGTCGACCAGTTCGGGCCGCTCCCGGTCGTAGCGCCACCCCTCACGCGAGGCCCAGAGGGTCAGGCCCCGGGAGCGGCGGGGGTCGGCGGGCGG
>ANAW01000219.1:0-22398 GCA_000340945.1 Nocardiopsis synnemataformans DSM 44143
CGCGATCACCAGAACCAGGACGGTGGTGGTCTCCATGGGGGGTCTCCTCGTGCGCGGTGCTGCTCCTGCCCTCTGAGACGCCGCCCACTCCCCGACCGGTTCCGCCGTTCTTGCGGCTCCGCGCCGCACCGCCCGCGACCAGCCCCCGGCGCGTTCGGCCCCGCCCGCCCCGGCACACCCGGTCGCGCGGCGGGGCCCATCCGCTACGACGCGGTGAAGACCTTGCCCGGGTTGAAGATGCCCCGGGGGTCCAGGGCGTCCTTGACGGCCCGGTGCATGGCGAGCACGTGCGGCCCCATCTCCCGGGCGGCCCCGCGCATCTTCAGCAGGCCCACGCCGTGCTCGCCGGTGACCGTGCCGCCCAGGGCGATCGCCTCGTCCACGATCACCTCGAAGGCTTCCTGCGCGCGCTTCTTGGCGTCCTCGTCACCGGCCGGAACGATGAACAGCGGGTGCAGGTTGCCGTCCCCGGCGTGCGCGATGTTGCCGATGCGGGTGTCGAAGCGCCTGCCGATCGCCTCGATGCGCTCCAGCATCAGCGGCACCTTCGCCTTGGGCAGGCACATGTCCTCGGTCAGCAGCGGGCCCAGCCGCTCCAGCGCCGGGTAGGCCAGGCGGCGGGCCTCGAACAGCGCCTCGGCCTCCTCCTCGTCGGTGGAGCGCACCGCGTAGACCGCGCCCTCGGCCCGGAAGCACGCCAGGATGCGGTCGGCCTCCTCCTCGCCCGCCGCCCCGGGCTGGTCGCTGCGCGCCAGCAGCAGCACCTCGCCCTCGGCGGACAGACCCATGTTCTTCCAGTCGTCCACCGCCTGGAGGCAGAACCGGTCGATCAGCTCCATCGCCGAGGGCACCACCCCGGCGGCCGAGACCGCCGCGACGGCCCGGCCGGCCTCCACCAGCGAGTCGAAGTAGCCCACCACGGTGTGCTCGGTGCCGGTGCGCAGCGGCCGCATCCGCAGCGTCACCTCGGTGACCAGGCCCAGCGTCCCCTCCGAGCCCACCATGAGCCCGCACAGGTCGTAGCCGGTCACGCCCTTGGCGGTGGTCCGGCCCAGGCGCACCACCTCGCCCGATCCCACGACCGCCTCCATGCCCAGCACGTAGTCGCGGGTGACGCCGTACTTGACGCAGCACAGGCCGCCCGCGTTGGTGGCCACGTTGCCGCCGATGGTCGACCAGGGGGCGGAGGCCGGGTCCGGCGGGTACCACAGGCCGTCGCGCGCCACCCGCTCGCGCAGGTCGTTGTTGACCACGCCCGGCTGCACGGTGGCGGTCTGCTGTACGGGGTCGACCTCCAGGACCCGGTTCATCCGCTCGAAGGAGACCACGACCCAGCCGTCCACGGCGTTGGCCGCTCCCGACAGCCCCGTCCCGGCGCCGCGCGCGACCACCGGGACGCCCAGTTCCGCGCACACGCCCACCGCGGCCGCCACGTCCTGGGTGTGGCGGGGGCGCACGAGCGCGGCCGGGCGGCCGTAGGGAGCCCACTCGGCCTCGTCGTGGGAGTAGCCCTCGAGGACGGCGGGGTCGGTGACCACCTGCTCCGCGCCGACCGCTGCCGTCAGTCTCCCGGCGATCCCGGACATGGGCACACTCCCTCACCGTTCGCTCGGCCGCTCCGCTGCGCCGACGCCGCCAGCACTCTAACCGGACACCGGGCGCCAAAGACACCACCGCCCCTGGTCGGGGCAGCCCTCAGGGGTACCCCGCCGCGGACACGCTCGGGACGCCCCGCCGGGGACCGCCGCACCCGGTTCCCCGAGACCTAGCATGGGTTCTCCGGAAAGCGAAGGAGCGCGCATGAAGACAGTCCTCGTCACCGGCGGCACCGGAACCCTGGGCCGACCCGTCGTGGAACGCCTGCGCCGGGCCGGGCACCAGGTGCGCGGCCTGAGCCGCCACCCCGCCCCCGAGGACCCCGCGTCCTTCGCCGTGGACCTGCGCCGGGGCACCGGGCTGGCCGACGCGGTCCGGGGCGTGGACACCGTCGTACACTGCGCCAGCACACCCGCCGGCGGCGACATCGAGTCCGCCACCCACCTGATCCGCGCGGTCCGCGAGGCGGGCGTGGCGCACCTGGTCTACGTCTCCATCGTGGGCGTGGACCGGGTTCCGCTGGGCTACTACAGGACCAAGCACACCGTGGAGAGCGCGCTGGCGGCCTCCGGCCTGGGGTGGACGGTGCTGCGCGCCACCCAGTTCCACGACCTGGTGCTCAGGCTGTGCGCGGGCGCGGCCCGCCTGCCGTTCATGCCCGTCCCCGACGTGGACGTGCAGCCCGTGGAGGTCGAGGAGGTCGCCTCCCGCCTGGCCCGCCTGGCCGCGAACCCTCCGGCCGGGCGCGTGGCGGACATGGGCGGCCCGCGCGTGGAGTCCTTCCGCGACCTGGCCGGGGCCTACCAGCGCTGGGCGGGGACGGACCTGCGGACGGTGCCCGTGCGCCTGCCGGGCGCCGTCTTCGCCGCCTACCGCGCCGGAGGCCACCTGGCCCCGGACCGGGCGGTGGGCAAGGCGACCTTCGCGGAGTTCCTGGACCGGCAACCCTCTGAGCAAACAATCCGTTGAAAACTCAATATTGACAACTCGGGGTTTGTGCCCCCATGCTGGAGGTATGAGCGAGGAACGGCGCGAGGGCGCCTTCACCCCACCCGACCCGCAGAGCGCCCGCCGCCTGCGCACCCACGAGGCGCTGCTGCGCATCACCGAACGGCACGCCACCGGCGAGCACCGCACGCGCTGGGACGAACTGCGCATGCCCATGGCTCCCCTGGACGCCCTGCGGCGCGTCGCCGACCTGGCCGCGGGCAGCGCCCAGCCCGACCCCGGCGCCCCGGCCGTGGACCAGGACGACCTCACCGCCGCCCTGACCCTGGTGCCCTGGGCGCGCGCCGAGTTCGACCAGCTGGAGGCCGGGCTGTTGCAGATGTCCAAGGGACGCGGCATGACCTGGCAGGAGATCGCCTTCGGCCTCGGGCTGGGCTCGGCCCAGGCCGCCCGCCAGCGCCACGAACGCCTCCTCCAGCGAGGCGGCGCCTGAGGCGCCCCCGCGTCCGAGCGCGCGGCCACGGGTCGGGCGGCACCCCCGCCCGACCCACCGCCGCGTCAGCCCAGCACCGGGTAGTTGGACCGCACCACACCTCGCGGGTCGCGCTCGGCCTTGATCCGCCGCAACCGCTCCAGCGCCTGCGCGGAGAACGCGTCCGCGACCGACTCCCCCGGCACCAGCGAGGTCAGCGGCTTGCGACCGCTGACGTCCGAACCCAGCGACGCCACCAACCCCTCCAGGCGCGCCCGGATCCCCGGCGCCGCCTGCGGGGTGAACGGCACCCCCAGCGCGTAGAGGTAGTAGCGCTCGTCCATCGGCCCGAACGGGGTGTCGGAGGCGTCGGCGAACGCGCCGCCCAGGTGGCGCACCTGCACCCCCGACAGCGGGGCGATCGGTTCGGCCAGCAGCGCCCCGACCGTCTGCGGACCCAGGTCGGCCAGCAGCGCGGCGCGCGACAGGCCCGGCGAGGGGTCGGTGGGCTCAGCGGTGACCGACCCCAGTTCGGTCAGCGGCAGCACCGCACGGGTGTCGCGCAGCGGCTGCCCGGCCGCCTCCAGCGGACGCAGCAGCCCACGCGCCCGCTCCGGTCCGCCCAGGAAGGTCGCGTCCACCGACACCGTCGGCTCCTGGCCCGGGAAGTGGTGCAGGTTCAGCCACACCGTCAGCTCCCGCGGCGCGTGCGCGGTGACCTCGGCGTAGGCCGCCAGCACCCGCTCCGCCCGGTCGGCGGACCACACCACGCGCCCGCCGTACAGCCGCGGCGCCGGGTGCAGGGCGAACTCCAGGGCGGTGACCACCGCGAAGTCGCCCCCGCCGCCGCGCAGCGCCCAGAACAGGTCGGGGTCGGACTCCGCGGTCACCCGCGCACGCTCCCCACGGGCGTCGACCACCTCCAGGGCGGTGACGCCGTCGGCCGCCCACCCGTGGCGGCGGCCGAACCAGCTCAGCCCCCCGCCCAGGGTGTACCCGGTCACCCCGACCACCGGGGAACTGCCCGGCAGACCGGTCAGACCGTGCGCGGCGGCCGCCTCCTGCACACGCCACCAGGGCACACCCGCGCCCACACGGGCCACCCGGCGCTCGGCGTCCACACCCACCTCGTCCAGCGCCCCGGTACGCAGCAGCACCGCGCCCTTGACGTCACCGGAGGCGCCGTGCCCGGTGGGCTGCGCGGCCACCGCCAGCCCCTCCCGGTGGGCGTGGCGGACCAGGGCGGCCACGTCGTCGGCGTCGGCGGCCTCCACCACCGCCGCCACGGGCTGGTCCACGGACAGGATCCAGGGGCGTCTGGCCAGCTCGAAGCCCTCCTCGCCGCCGGTGAGCACACGGCCGCGCAGCAGCGAACGCAGTTCGTTCCAGGTGTTCATGGATCTCCTCGTCGAAACCGGTCACATCGGGCCGCATCCAGACGTCAGCCCGATGAGTCGAAACCACGACGGACGCCGACGAAGGAATGTGACCGATGAACACGGACGAAGTGTGGGCCGCGCTCTTCGAGGAGCACCGGGCGCTGCTGCGCTCGATCGCCCACCGGATGCTCGGATCGGCGAGCGAGGCCGAGGACGCGGTGCAGGAGACGTGGCTGCGGCTGAGCCGCTCCGACGCCCAGAGCATCGACAACCTGGCCGGATGGCTGACCACCGTGGTGGGCCGGGTGTGCCTGGACATGCTGCGCTCGCGCGCCTCGCGCCGCGAGGACCCGGTGGGCGAGGACGTGCCCGAGCCCTCCCCGGAAGCACCGCAGGCCGACCCCGAGCAGCAGACCCTCCTGGCCGACTCGGTGGGGATGGCCCTGCTGGTGGTGCTGGACACCCTCACCCCGGCCGAACGGCTGGCGTTCGTACTGCACGACCTGTTCGCGCTGCCCTTCGACCAGATCGCGCCCATCCTGGAGCGCACTCCGGCGGCCGCCCGGCAGCTGGCCAGCCGCGCCCGGCGTCGGGTGCGCGGCGCGGACGCGGACGGCGTTCCCGATCCGGCCCGGCGGTACCGGGTGGTGGAGGCGTTCCTGGCCGCGGCGCGCGGCGGCGACTTCGAGGGTCTGCTGGCGGTACTGGCCCCCGACGTGGTGATCAGCGCCGATGGGTTCGCGGTGATACGGGGCGTGCCCACGGCCACCACCGGAGCCGAGGCGGTTGCGGGGCAGGCCATCGCCTTCTCGCGCCTGACCCAGGCATCGCGCGTGGTGTCCGTGGACGGCCTGCCCGGATTCGTGTCCCTGCGCGAGGGGCAGCCCTACGCGGCGCTGGCGTTCACCGTCGAAGGCGGCCGCGTCGTCGGCATCCGCGTGCACGCCGAGCCCGAACTGCTGGCATCACTGGTGTGACGGGGCCCGGGGCGGTCAGCCCGGCACCGCGCGCAGACCGCCCCGGCCGGGCCGCTCCAGGTCCTCCAGCGCGGCCGCGGTGGCCTCGTCGGCGGGCAGGTAGACCACCAGCTGCTGGTCCTCGGTGTCCAGGGTCTCGTAGGACAGGCGCAGTTCGCCCGCGCTCGGGTGGGCCAGGCGCTCCACTCCCGTGCGCCGGGGCGCCGACGGCGCGGCCCGCATCCGGTCGGTGAACGCGGCACCGGCCACGATCGACAGCTCCTCCACCAGGTGAGCCGTGTGCGGGTCCTCGCGCGGGGACCAGGCCCTGAAGACGGCCACCCACTCGTCGGCCACCCGGTCCCAGTCCGGGTAGGCCTCCCGGGCCCGGTCGTCGGCGAACAGGAACCAGACACGGTTGGGCGGATCCCCCTCCGTGAGTCCGACCGGTCCGGCCAGGCGCTCGTAGGCACGGGTGTGGGCCACGACGTCGCCGAGCCGGTTCAGCAGCACCGCCGGGGTGTGCGCCATCCGCTCCAGCAGCGCCCGCACCGTGGGCCGCACCTCCCGCTCGGGCGGCTGCCCGCCCGGGCACAGCGCACCGGTGCCCGAGGCCGCCTTGGACAGGTTGCGCAGCTGGACGCGCTCGCCCACCGACAGCAGCAGGGCGTCCGCCAGCGCCGTCAGGACCTGCGGTGAGGGGTTGCGGTCGCGTCCCTGCTCCAGCCGGGTCAGGTAGTCCATGCTCACCCCCGACAGGGTGGCCAGCTCGGCCCGTCGCAGTCCGGGGGTGCGGCGGCGCGTCCCCACCGGCAACCCCACCAGGTCCGGGGCCAGCTCCTCCCGGCGGGCGCGCAGGAACGCCCCCAGCTCGTTCTCGCTCATGGGCGGCAGTCTACGGGCGGCGGCCCGGGCGGATCCTGGCCCCGGCGGGGCTAGCCTCACCGCGGCCTTCCCGCCCGGCTCCGCACCCCCCAGACTCGGGGCCATGACCTTCACCGCCGAGCCGGCCCTCAGCCGGAGAACCCCCGACGCCCCGCGCCGACCCGACGCGGCCCCCGCACCGACCGCCGGGGGCGTGCTCTGATGCGCTACCGGCTTCTGGGCCAGACCGGCCTGCGCGTCTCGGAGCTGTTCCTGGGCGCGATGACCTTCAACGACGCCGATCAGGCACGCCGCATGGTGGACCTGTACGCCGACGCCGGAGGCAACGTCATCGACACCGCCTCGGCCTACGGCGACAGCGAGGAGGTCCTGGGCGGTCTGCTGCGCCGACGCCGGGACCGGTTCGTGCTGGCCACCAAGTACACGCTCACCCGCGACCCCGCCGACCCCAACGCGGGCGGCAGCCACCGCAAGAACCTCACCCTGTCCCTGGAGCGGAGCCTGCGCAGGTTGGGCACCGACCACGTCGACCTGCTGTGGGTGCACGTGTGGGACGAGCACACGCCGGTCGAGGAGACCATGCGGGCCCTGGACGACGCCGTGCGCGCGGGCAAGGTCCTGTACACGGGCGCCTCCAACCTGCCCGCGTGGGTCGTGGCACGGGCCAACACGCTGGCCCAGTGGCGCGGCTGGACGCCCTTCGCCGGGATCCAGGTGCCCTACAACCTGCTGCACCGCGACATCGAACGCGAACTGCTGCCGATGTCGGAGGCCCTGGGCATGAGCGTGGCCACCTACGGAGGGCTCGCCGCGGGCGTGCTCTCGGGCAAGTACACCCGGCCGGGCACAGCCCCGTCCGGCACCAGGGTCGACCCGGCCTCCCTGACCGAGCGCGACCACCGGGCGGCCCGCGCGGTGAACGACGTCGCCGCCGAACTGGGGGCGAGCCCCTCCCAGGTCGCGATCGCCTGGACCCTGGCGCGCTCGCGCGCGGTGCACCCCATCGTCGGCGCGCGCGACGCCGAACAGCTGGCCGACAACCTGGGCGCGGTGGACGTGGAACTGCCGCCGGAGGCACTGGAGCGCCTGGACGCCGTGACGGGCTTCGCCCCGGGCTACCCCGCCGACGACGTCACCGCCTCGCGCCGCTGGATCTCCGGCGAGGCGGACGCCCGACTGGAGGGGCGCCTGTACCTGCCGCCACGGGGGTGAGGAAGGCGTTCCCCGCGGCCGTCGCGCGAACGCGGCGGCCGCCTCCCCCGCTCCGGTGTCCAGGGGAGGCGGCCGGGCGGCGGGGCCCGCCCGCGCCGACAGGAGTGACGCGCACCACACCGGCGCGGGTATGGACACCACGGGGCCGGGGCACAACCGTCGGTGACGAGGCCACCGCCGCGCGGCCTCCCCTCACCCCCGGGTGTGCGCGGCCCGACCCATGTACGGGGCACCATGACCACCACCCTCCGCCGGATCCGCGCCCTGGCCGCCGCCGGTGCCGTGACCGCCCTGCTCGGCGGCTGCGCCGGATCGCAGGAGCAGGACCCCTCAGCAGCCGACACCTCCCCGCCCGACAGCGCGGACGCCGCCTCCCCCTCTCCCACCGCCACCGCTCCGGCGCCGCCCGAGGCCGCCGACGGCACCGACCTGGAGGCCTGCGCCGACGCCGACTGCGAGGTGCTGGTGGAGAGCGGCGACGAGTTCGCCATGGACGGCTCCCACGGGGTGGACCGGTTCGTGGTCGACGCCGTCGGCGAGGACGGGCTGGACGTCAGCGGCTACGGACCCGGCACCACCCTGTCCGGCCACCTGCCGCCTCCGATCGGCGAGGAACCGGGGGGCGTGTTCGTCATGAACGGCTTCGAGATCACCCTGGTCGCCGTGACGGACTCCGGCGGCGTGGTGCGGCTGACGCCCTGAGCAGCCCGGACCGGGTTCCTTCGTGTCGGTGGAGGCCCCGGCCTGCGTCGCGGAGTGCGGGGAGGGCAAAAGTCGTTGTCCCTCCCCTCCCCTGCCCGGTAGAACGGCACTATGACCGAACTCGGAGCCGTCTTCCGCCCCCAACTGCCCCCCGAACGCCTGCGCTCCGTGGCCCGCGCGGCCGACGAGTCCGGGCTCGACCAGCTCTGGCTGTGGGAGGACTGCTTCCTGGAGAGCGGCGTCGCCGCCGCATCCGCCGCCCTGGCCTGGACCGAGAACCTCACCGTGGGCGTGGGCCTGCTCCCCGTCCCCCTGCGCAACGTCGCCCTGACCGCCATGGAGACCGCCACCCTGCACCGGCTCTTCCCCGGCCGCGTGCGCATCGGCGTGGGCCACGGCGTACAGGACTGGATGGCCCAGGTCGGCGCGCGCCCCGACTCCCCGCTCGCCCTCCTGCGCGAACACCTGGACGCGCTGCGCGCCCTGCTGGCCGGGGACCGGGTCACCTCCCGGGGCCGCTATGTCACCCTCGACGACGTCGCCCTGGACTATCCGCCCGCCGCCCCCGTCCCCGTGCTGGCCGGTGCCCGCGGGCCGCGGACCCTGCACCTGAGCGGGCAGGCCGCCGACGGCACCATCCTGGACGCCGCGGCGGGCGTGGACGGAGTGCGGCGGGCACGCCGACTGGTCGACCAGGGACGCGAGGCCGCCGGACGTCCCGGCCACCACCCCGTGACCGTCTATCTGCTGGCCGCCACCGGCCCCGACGCCGATCGGCGCATGGAGGCCGAACTGCGCGCCGAGGGCCTGACACCGCAGACCGGCGTGGCCGGAGACGCCGACCGCATCGCCGAGGCGGTGCGGCTCATGGCCGAGGCCGGAGCCGACACCGTGGTGTTGCAGCCCACCGCCGACGAGCCCGACCCCGAGGGCTTCGTGCGCTTCACCGCCGAACGGGTGCGCCCGCTCCTGTCCTGAACCGAGCACCCGCCGCGCCGCGGTTCGCTGCGACCGATCGACCCCATGGTCCGCGGGAGGCAAGGGCCCGCTGGAAGGAAGAGAACCGATGCTGGACCTGAGTTTCGCGCCCGAACTGCGGTTCTTCCTGCCCTCGCGGCACCGGGGCGCAACCGTGCGCATGGAAGGCGACTCCACCTCCACCCTCGGACACGTCGTCCAGTCGCTGGGCGTTCCCCTGACCGAGGTCGGCGCGCTGCGCGTCGACGGCCGCGACACCCCCGCCTCCCACATCCCCGCCCCGGGCGAGACTGTGGAGGTCCTGCCCGTGGAGTACCCGCAGCACCTGCCCTTCGCCGAACCGCGGTTCCTGCTCGACGTGCACCTGGGAACCCTGGCCCGACGCCTGCGCCTGCTGGGCCTGGACACCGCCTACGACAACGACCGCGACGACCCCTCCCTGTTCCGCCAGGCCAACGCCGAGGACAGGGTGCTGCTCACCCGCGACCGCGGACTGCTGTGCCGCAGCGGCCTGCGGGCGGGCGGTCACGTGCGCGAGCAGCGGCCCGCCGACCAGCTGCGCGAGGTGCTGGAGCGCTTCGCGCCGCCCTTGCGGCCCTGGACGCGCTGCCCGGCGTGCAACGGCGAACTGGTACACGTGTCCAAGGAGGAGGTGCAGGGCGATCTGGAGGCGGGCACCCGCGCCACCTACGACGCGTTCGCGCGCTGCTCCGCGTGCGAGCGGGTGTACTGGCCCGGCGCCCACCACTCCCGACTGGCCCAGATCGTGCGCGAGGCCCAGGAACTGGTGTCCGCGCGTTCCGGCCCGGCCTGACCCGCACGACCGGGAGCGGACCGGCCGGATGTCTCAGGCTCTTCGGGCGTGGAACGGGCCGCCCGCACCGAAGGCACGCTCGGCGAAGCGCTCGCCCATGCGCCGGTGCGTGGCGGCGTCCGGGTGGAGTCCGTCGGGCAGCGGCAGTTCGGCGTTGTCCGCCTCTCCGTAGAGTTCGCGGCCGTCGAGGTAGTGCAGGTTCGGGTCCTCGGCCGCGCGCTGGCGCACGATGCGCTCCAGTTCCTCCCGGATGCCGGTGAGCGTCAACTTTCCGGCGGCGCGCTCGCCGGGGTCGCCAGTGGCCCGGAAGCGCAGCCTGCCCTCGCGCATGGCGTCGGGGTCGAAGGCGCACGGGCCGGGAGTGTCCTCGTGGATGGGGCACAGGATCGGCGAGACGACCAGCAGCGGTGCGCTGGGGTGCCCCTCCCGGACGGTGTCGAGGAAGCCGTGCACCGCGGGACCGAAGGCGCGCAGGCGCATCAGGTCGGCGTTGACCAGGTTGATGCCGATCTTGACGCTGATCAGGTCGGCGGGGGTGTCGCGCATGGTGCGTGCGGTGAAGGGGTCGAGCAGGGCGCTGCCGCCCAGGCCGAGGTTGACCAGTTCCACACCGCCGAGGGAGGCGGCGAGCGCGGGCCAGATGGTGGTGGGACTGGCCGCGTCCGAGCCGTGGCTGATCGAACTGCCGTGGTGCAGCCACACCCCGCGACCCCGGTCGGGGACGGGCTCGACGGGTGCGTCGGTGCGCAGGGCGACGAGTTCGGTGGTCTCGTTGTGCGGCAACCAGACCTCGACGTCCTTGGCGCGGTCGGACAGACCGGTGAAACGCAGGGTGGCGGTCGGGCCGGGCCGGTGCTCGACGGCGCCGGTGGCCAGGTCGACGGTCAGGGTGTCGCCGCCGGTCGCGACGGCCTGGTCGGTGAGGTGGCCGTCCACGAGCAGGTCGTACACGCCGTCCGGGCGGGGCGGTGCGCCCGGGTAGACGCGTTTGGTGGGCAGTGTGTCGAGTTCGACGGCGGTGGCCCGGGTGCGAAAGGCCAGCCGTACCCCGGAGGGTTGGGACTCGACCATGGCCAGTTGCGGGTCGGCGCACTGGGCGCGGGCCCGCGCGGGCAGCCGGTGCGGCAGCACGCCGCGCTCGGTGCGCTCCAGGTCGAGGGCGCCGCGCAGGAGGTCGGGGGTGAGGGGTGTGGTGGTCCAGTGGTGCTGGGTGTGCATGGTGTCAACCTGGTGATCGGGGTCGTCGTCAAGCTCTGGTCGGTCGGCGGGACGCGTGGTCGGGCGCTGGCGTGAGGCCGCGGTCAGGGCGCGGGCCAGTTGCGCAGCAGGGCGTCGAGGGCGTCCAGGGTCCGTGTCCAGGTCTCCTGGGTGTCGGGGGCGCTGTGGCTGAACCCTCCCCCCAGTTCGAGGGTCACGTAGCCGTGGAAGACGCTGCCCAGCAGCCGGACCGCGTGCGTCTGGTCCGGCTCGGTCAGGTCGTAGCCACGCAGGATCGCCCGCGTCATCTGCGCGTGCCGGACACCGGCGCTGGCGGCCGCCGTCTCCGGGTCGAGTCTGAACTGGGCCGCGGCGTAGCGGCCGGGATGCTCGCGGGCGTAGTCGCGGTAGACGTTGGCCAGGGCGGTCAGGGCGTCCTTGCCCGCGCGACCGGCCAGGGCGTCGGCGGCCCGGTCGGCGAGTTCCTCCAGGGAGAGCAGGGCGATCTGCGTTCTGAGGTCCTGGGAGTTGCGCAGGTGTGAGTACAGGCTGGCGACCTTGACGTCGAAGCGCCGGGCCAGCTCTGAGACGGTCACCTGCTCGAAGCCGACCTCGTCGGCCAGATCGGCCCCCGCCTCGGTAAGACGTTCTGTGGTCAGTCCCGCGCGCGCCATAACCTCTCTCCTCTCTGCCAGAAACCACTCTACGTTTTCCTAAAGGCTTTAGGCAAGACGTTGTGGATATCAGGGAGAAGACCGTGCAGCGGAGGGAGGGGGCCGCGTTCGCGGACCGTGGCCGGGACCGGGGCCGGAGCCGGGAGGAACGCCCGTGCCTCCCCGCCCCGGCGTGCCTACAACCAGCCGTTCTTGCGCAGCCGGTGGTGGACCAGACCGGAGGCGCCGACCATCACGCCCATGATGAGGGGGTACCCGAACAGCCAGTGCAGTTCGGGCATGTGGTCGAAGTTCATGCCGTAGAACCCGGCGATCATGGTGGGGATCGCGATGACGGCCGCCCAGGAGGAGATCTTGCGGACGTCCTCGTTCTGCTGCTTGCCCAGCAGGGCCAGGTGGGCGGTGAGCGCGCTGGTGAGCAGCTCGTTGTGGTCGTCGACCTGGTCGTCCACCCGCAACAGGTGGTCCAGGACGTCGCGGAAGTACTCGCGGGTCTCCTCGAACCGCTGGATGCGCCCCTTGGAGATCTCCTCCAGCACCGGGATGAGCGGGCTCTCCGCGCTGCGGAACTCCAGCACCTCGCGCTTGAGGTGGTGGATGTCCTCGGTCACGTCCGAGCCGCGGGGACGAAAGACCGCCCGCTCCAGCTCGATGATGTCGGACTCGATCTTGTGCACCACCGTGCCGTAGTGGTCGACGATCTCGTCGCACACCCCGTAGAGCACGGCGGCGGGGCCGGTGGCCAGCAGGGTCGGATCGGCCTCCAGGCGCCTGCGGACGCGGTCGAGCGGGTTGGCTTCGCCGTGGCGGACGCTGACCACGAAGTCCTCACCGATGAACAGCATGGCCTCGCCGACCTCGACGTCGGAGGTGTCCTCGTGGTAAGTCAGCGTCTTGACCACGACGAACAGGGTGTCGTCGTAGCGTTCCAACTTGGGGCGCTGGTGGGCGGTGAGCGCGTCCTCCACGGCCAGGGGGTGGAGGGTGAGCTCCTCCTCGATGAGGCCGAACTCCTCCGCGGTGGGCTCGTGGAGCCCGATCCACACGAAGCAGTCGCCCTGCTCGCGGCGGGCCTCGTCGAAGGCGTCGCTGATGTCGCCCTCGATGTCCTGGCGCCTGCCGGCGTGGTAAATCGCCTTGTCTATGATCACGGGCCACCATTATGGGCGCTGTATCCCCTTCTGTACGCCCGATCCCGTGCACCGGACCGCTGCCCCGCCCAGGCTTCGCGCCCTCCGCTCTCACCCCGGAGCGGAGCGGACAGAGGCGCCGGCACACAGAAGGGCACGGCCGGGAACGCTCACAGCGGGAAAAAGGGGAGGCGCGGCGCGGACGGCGCTTCGCGCGAAGGCCGTCCGTCGACGGCGGACGACCAGGGGAAGGGGGCTTTGGCCACTCCCCTCCACTCTCAATCTATAGCGCACCCCGGGGCTTGCGGCAAGACCTGGGGCATGCTCCACAATCGTCGTTCGTGACCACAGCCCATGCCACGGGAGACGACGTGAAACCACTGACCACCAGCGCGTTCGACCTCCCCGACCACCTCACCGCCAAGGCCGATCCGGCACTGATCGCCGACGACGAGCGGCACTTCGCGACCATCGCGCAGAGCCTGGAGCGGACCATCGCCGACCTGTCCGACCGCCTCGACACCCAGCGCAGGACCTCCGGCGGCACCGGCCGGGAGGTCCTGGACCGGGACGCCGAGATCCACCGGCTGACCTCCCGCCTGCACGCCCTACGCCGCTTCGGCCTGGACCTGTGCCTGGGACACGTCGTCGGCGCGCACGACTCCGAGCCCGTGTACATCGGACGGCTCGGCCTCACCGACGACGACGGGCGTCGGCTGCTGATCGACTGGCGCTCCCCCGCGGCCGAACCGTTCTTCGCGGCCACCCACGCCCACCCGATGGGGTTGACCAGCCGCCGCAGGTACCGCTGGAACCGCGGCCGGGTCAGCGACTACTGGGACGAGGTGTTCACCGCGGACGGGTTCGAAGGGCACGCCGCGCTCGACGACCAGTCCGCCTTCATCGCCAGTCTGGGCGACAACCGATCAGCTCGGATGCGCGACGTGCTCGGCACCATCCAGGCCGACCAGGACGCCGTCATCCGCGCGGGATCACGCGGCGCCCTCGTCGTCGACGGCGGTCCGGGCACCGGCAAGACCGTCGTCGCCCTGCACCGCACCGCCCACCTCCTCTACTCCGACCCCCGTCTGGGCCACCGCAGGGGCGGCGTGCTGTTCGTCGGCCCGCACCAGCCCTACCTGGCCTACGTCTCCGACGTCCTGCCCGGCCTCGGGGAGGAGGGGGTGCGAACCTGCACCCTGCGCGACCTCGTCCCCGAGGGAGCCTCAGCCGCCGACGAAACCGACCCGGAGGTGGCCCTGCTGAAGTCCTCCGCCGACCTGGTGAGGGCGATCGAGTCGGCCGTCAGGTTCTACGAACAGCCGCCCGCCCGGGGGATGACGGTCACGACGGACTGGGCCGACCTCTGGCTGAGCGCCGACGACTGGGCCGAGGCGTTCGACGCGCTGGAACCGGGCATCCCGCACAACGAGGCCCGCGAGCACATCCTGGAGGAGTTGCTCGCGATCCTGGCGGACAAGCACGATGATGACGACGTCTCCCCCGACCTGTTGCGGGCGTCGCTGCTGCGCGACACCGACCTGCTCACGGCGCTCAACCGCGCGTGGCCGCTGATCGAGGCGACCGACCTCGTCGCGGACCTGTGGTCGGTACCGGCCTACCTGCGCAAGTGCGCCCCCTGGCTCGACCCCGAGGACGTTCGCGCGTTGCAGCGCGAGGACGCCCAGGCGTGGACGGTGTCCGACCTGCCGCTCCTGGACGCGGCACACCAGCGGCTCGGCGACCCGGAGGCGGCGCGGCGCCAGCGCCGGTACGACGCCGCCGCCGCGGCCGAACGCGAGCGCATGGCCGACGTCATCGACAACCTGGTCCAGGCCGACGACGACGGTGAGGGCCTGGTGACGATGCTGCACGGACAGGACCTGCGCGACAGCCTCGTCGACCGGACCGCGCTGCCCGGCACCGACACGGACCTGCTCGCGGGGCCGTTCGCGCACATCGTCGTGGACGAGGCGCAGGAACTCACCGACGCAGAGTGGCAGATGCTGCTGCGTCGCTGCCCGTCCCGGAGCCTCACCGTCGTCGGGGACCGCGCCCAGGCCAGGCACGGCTTCACGGAGTCGTGGCGGGAACGGCTCGGACGGGTCGGACTCGACCGGATCGAGCTGGCCTCCCTGAGCATCAACTACCGCACACCGGAGGAGGTCATGGCGCAGGCCGAGCCCGTCATCCGGGCCGTGCTCCCGGACGCCAACGTGCCGACCTCCGTCCGCGCCAGCGGCATTCCCGTCGTACACGGTCCCACCGCGGACCTGGACACGGTGCTGGACGCCTGGCTCGCCGGGACCGCCGACGGGACCGCCTGCGTCATCGGCGATCCCGCGTTCCAGGACAGGCCCCGCGTCCGTTCGCTGACCCCGGCCCTGGCCAAGGGGCTGGAGTTCGACCTGGTCGTCCTCGTCGACCCGCAGGAGTTCGGCGGGGGCGTCCAGGGAGCGGTCGACCGCTACGTCGCGATGACCCGGGCGACACAGCGGCTCGTGGTCCTCACGAGTCAGCGCTCGGAGGCGCGGGCCTGACGGCCGCCGCCCGCGTACCGGCGCGCCAGACGCCGGAAGGCGTCTTCGAGCTCGGGCGGCCCGACGACCTCGAAGTCGGCGTCGAAGCGCCCGATGGCCGAGGCCAGGCCCACCCACGACCAGGAGCCGAGAACCAGTCGGCAGCGCTCGGCGCCCACCTCCTCGACCAGTCCGTCGTGTGCGAAGGGGACGACCGCGGCGGCGGGCAGGTCGAGGACGACCTCGCCGCGGCAGGGCCAGTCGACCGATCCGTCCGAGCCCCGGAACCTGCTGGTGAGGAAGGACGCCACATCACCTCCGGGCACTTCCCGAGGAGTGAAACGGGGACCGTTGGGGCTGCGGAGCGCGATGCGGTCCACCCGCAGGATCCGCCAGTCGTCGCGCTCGACGTCCCAGGCCAGGAGGTACCAGCGCCCCGCCCAGGTGACCAGGTGGTGGGGCTGTACCCGGCGCGGGTCCACGGCGTCCTCGCCCCGGGCCGAGGCGGACCGGAAGGCGGGGGCGTAGTCCAGGCGCAGTTCCTCGCGGGCGTGCACGGCGGCGCTGATCGCCGTGAGCAGGCCGCCGTCGGCCTGCGCCTGTCGGGCGTCGGGCGGCGCGACCACGGCGACCCGGATCGCGTTGATCCGTTGGCGCAGGCGGGCGGGCATGACCTGTCGGACGGTGTTGAGGGCGCGTGCCGCGGCCTCCCCGATCCCGGCGCCGGTCGCCGTGGCCGCCTGGAGCGCCACGGCCAGCGCGACGGCCTGGTCGTCGTCGAACAGCAGCGGGGGCATCCGTGATCCCGCGTCGAGCCGGTACCCGCCGTCGGGCCCCTTGAAGGTCGTGATCGGGTAGCCGAGTTCGCGCAGACGGTCCACGTCACGGCGGACCGTGCGCGCACTGACGTCCAGCCGGGCGGCCAGGTCCTGGCCCGACCAGTCCCGGCGGGTCTGGAGCACGGACAGCAGCGCCAGCAGACGCGCGGAAGTCTTCACCATGGGGTCCATCCTGCGGCAGGTAGAGGACACACCCTGGCCTGTACCCCTGCCAATGTGAGACCACAGACGCCGACGGGGGCCAGCAGAAGCACGGTCATCGCAGGTCACGGCCACGCAGGTCACGAACCCGCCGGTGACGGCTGCCCGGCCCGATGCCGGGCGGCCGCCACGGTGACGTACGACCGCCCGCTTGTGACACGAACCCGTTCGGCGCTCGCCCACACGAACACGACCAGGGAGCCGGCATGTCCGTCACGACCACGACCCACCTGAACCTGCGCGGCGACGCCCGCGCGGCGCTCGACTTCTACCACTCCGTCTTCGGTGGGGACGTCGTCGCCGTCACCTACAAGGACGCGGGCAACGTGACCGACCCGGACGAGGCGGACTGGGTGGTCTGGGGCCAGGTGGTCGCGGACAACGGGTTCCGCGTCATGGCCTACGACGTGCCCTCGGCGATGCCGTGGAACCAGGGCGAGAACGCCGTCTTCGTCTCCGTGCGCGGTGACAGCGCCGACGAGATCACCGCCTTCTGGGAGAAGCTGGCCGTCGGCTCGACCGTCGTGCAGCCGCTGGAGCCCTCCCAGTGGGCGCCGCTCTACGGGATGCTCAAGGACCGCTTCGGCGTCGTCTGGGTCCTGGACGTCGCGGCCCCCTACAACGGCTGACCCTTCCGTGGAGGGGGTGTGCACCGGGCCGCCCGCCCGGCGCACACCCCTTCTCCCGTTCCCGCCCCGGAGGGTGAGGCGGCGCCGCATGGCCCCGGGATTCCGTCGGCGACCGGCACCGCGGTCGGGAGGTCGTCAGAGTGCAGGTCCGGCGACCTCCTGGGTGCCCAGGACGGCGAGCAGGTCAAGGAGGTCGGCGCTGTCGGTGCCGACCGCGGGGGTGAACCAGAGCAGCCGCTGTCGGCCGTCCTCGCTGAACAGGTGGAGGCAGTTGACCTCGATCAGGCCGAGCGCGGGGTGGTCGAGGCGTTTGCGGTCGTCGCGCCGGAACGCCACGTCGTGGTCGGCCCACAGGGCGGCGAATTCGGGGGAGGCGTCGATCAGAGAGCTGATCATCGAGCGGGCCTCGGTGTCCTTGGCGTCTCGTCTTGCGGCGGCTGCCCGCAGGTCGGCGGCGAAGGCCCGGGACTGGCCCTCATGGTCGGCTTCGGGATACATCCGCCGGGCGTCGGGGTCGGTGAACCACCGGTGGATGAAGCTGGCCCGAGCGCCACGGAGGCCGGAGTGGTCCCCGAGCAGCGCCACCGCCAGCGGGTTCTGTACGAGGGTGACGTGCAGGTCGGTGATGACCTGTGCGGGTGTCGACGTCAGGCGGGTGAGCAGGTCGAGCATGCCGGGGTGCACGTGCGAGGCCGGTCCGCCGTGCGCGGGCACCGGGCGGTCGGCCAGGCGGTAGAGGTAGTCGCGCTCGTCAGCGGTCAGGCGCAGAGCCCTCGCCAGCGCGGCGATCATCTGCTCGGAGGGCTGGGACCCGGCGCCGCGTTCGAGTTCGTTGTAGTAGTCCACCGACGCGCCGGCGAGCTGGGCGACCTCATCGCGGCGCAGCCCGGGTACCCGGCGGCGGAGCCCGTGGGGAAGTCCCACGTCGGCTGGGCGGATGCGGTCACGCCGCGAGCGCAGGAAAGCTCCCAGCTCGGTGTACTTCACAGAACCCATGCCCTCCATTCTGCGTCCGGCCGGGCCGCCGACACAGGGGATGAGATCCCCTGGTTCCGCCGGTCGGCGCCGTGCACCTTGGAGGACATGACTATGGACCACTCCACGACCACCCCCTCGCCGAACACGCGTGTCGCCGTCGTTACCGGCGGATCACGCGGCATCGGCCGGGCGGTCTCCCTCAGGCTCGCCCAGGACGGCCTTGCCGTCGTGGTGAACTACGCCCGCGACGCGGCTGCCGCCGAGGAGGTGGTGGCGGCGATCACCGCCACCGGCGGGCGGGCGGTCTCCGCACAGGCGGACGTGGCGGACGAGCACGCGGTCGCCGAGTTGTTCGACCGGGCGGAGCAGGTGTTCGGCGAGGTGGACGTCGTGGTGAACTGCGCCGGCCGACTCGCTCTGTCGCCCATCGCCGACCTCGACCTGGCGGTGCTCGACGCCGTGCACCGCACCAACATCCGCGGCGCCTTCGTCGTCGCCCAGCAGGCCGCCCGACGACTGCGCGCGGGCGGCTCGTTCGTGGGGTTCTCGACCTCCGTGGTCGGCACCCGCTTCCCTGCCTACGGTGCGTACGCGGCGAGCAAGGCAGCCGTCGAGTCGATCACGCTGATCCTCGCCCGCGAGCTGCGCGGGCGGGACATCACCGTGAACACGGTCGCCCCCGGCCCCACCGCCACGGACATGTTCCTCGAAGGCAAGACGCCCGAGCAGATCGACCAGCTCGCCAAGGCCCCGCCCCTGGAGCGGCTGGGCACCCCGCAGGACATCGCCCAGGTGGTCGCCTTCCTCACCAGCCCGGCAGGGCACTGGGTCAACGGCCAGGTCCTTCGAGCCAACGGGGGCATGGTGTGACGCCACGGTCGAACGCGGTACCCCGTCGTCCCCGGCGCCTGAGCGAGTGGCACCGACCGCTTCTCCTACGCCGACGCAACCGTTGACGCACGCATCGACCCCGCCCGCGACGGCGGCGAGGCGGAGTCGGCCATGCGCGACCGGATCCGCGCGCGGTCCCGCCAACGGCTCGGCACCGACGAATCGCTGATCCCCGCGTCGGCATCCGCCAACGCCGGCGCCAACCGAGAACGGCACCAAGGGCACACGTTCTCGGACACATGCTTCCGCATCACGGGAGAACCCATCCAAGGAGGAACACCCATGCCTTTCGCCAACTTCAAGGTCCCCGCGGGCACCATCACCGCCGAGGACAAGAAGAAGCTCGTCGAGCGCACCACCGACCTGTACGCGGAGATCTACGGTGAGCGGGCCCGGCCCACCACCGTCGTGCTGATCGACGAGGTCGCCGACGGCGGCTGGGGCGTCGCCGGCGGCGTCCTGACCGCCGCCATGCTCAACGGCGACGCCTGACCTCCATCCTGTGCGGGGCCCGGCGCCGCGGCGCCGGGCCCCGACGGGACGGGAACGACCACCTCCCACTCCCTGTTCGCCGCCTCCCTGAATAACGTTTCGTTGGTTACGTTATTAAGTAACGTAAAATGCTTCAGCACACGTAACGCAGGCTCGAACGACCCCGCATTCTCACCCCTGATAAGTGAACCTTATAAGGTGTTACCACATGTGTTGCTACAAAGAGGGCGGGGGAGCCCGGAGTTTCGTTGGCGCTGGCTCCAGGAGGTGCTGGTCAGGGCCCGAAAACGCGATGGGTACAGCAAGGGCTGTACCTTCGCCCTTCGCCGCACGCGGTCCCGAGTCGTCAGGCCCCCGTGGGTGGTGCGCTCATCGCCGCCGTCAGGAACGTGATCGCCCAGTGCCGGGACGCCTCGCCCGCTCCCGGGGACGGGCAGCCCGGGGAGCCCTGCTGGTGGACCTCGACGCGGTCCACGGCCGTCACGGCGAGGATCCCCCGCATCCGGAACCGCAGTTCCTCCGGGGAAAGGCCGGGCAGCGCGCGCCCGAAGGCCGCCAGGTAGCGCTCACGGACCGTGTCCTCGGCCGGACCGGTCCAGCTGCGCACCTCCTCGGCCGGGTCGCTGAGGATCGTCACGATCAGCCGGGACGCCCTGGCACCGTCCTCGGCACCGGTCGGCATCTCGTCGAACAGCGGCCCCGTAAACGCCTCCACCAGTTCGGCGACCGCGGGGTCCGGAGTCCTGGCGAGCAGTCGGTCGAGCCCGGCGCACTGCGCGGCGTTGACGGGCTCGATCACGCGGCGGGCGACCGCGGCCAGGAGCTGCGCCTTCGAGCCGAAGTGGTACCCGACGGCGGCCAGGTTCGCTCCGGCGAGGTCGGTGATCGCGCGGACCGAGGTGCCGCGGTAACCGCGCTCGGCGAAGAGGTGTTCGGCCGCGTCGAGGATCTGGGTGCGGGTGTCGGGTGGCGCCATGCCTGCGTACACTACAGACGTTTGATTCAAACGAACGTATGACTTAAACGAACGTACGAAAAAGGTGGCCATGAGACTGCTCGTGTACGGCGCCGGGGTCCTCGGCAGCCTGTTCGCCGCCCGCCTGCATGAGGCCGGGCACGACGTCGCGCTCCTCGCCCGGGGCAGGCGCCTGGCCGCCCTGCGCCGACACGGCGTGCAGCTCGCCGAGGCGGACAGCCCGGCCGTCAGGCGGGTGCCGGTGCCGGTGGTCGAGCACGCGGCCGACGGGTACGACCTGATCGCGGTCTTCGTCCGCACCCATCAGGTGGACGCGGTGCTGGAGTCACTCGCCGGCCTCGAAGGCGACGTGCTGTTCCTGCACAACTGGGCGGGCGGCCCGGAGCCGTTGGGCGCGGTGATCGGCCACGAGCGGGTGCTGCTCGGCTTCGGCACGGCCGGCGGCACGATGGACGGCGACGTGGTCCGCTACCGCGCGGCCAACGTCATGACCCGCCGGGTCGCGATGCCGATCGGCGAACCCGACGGCCGGACCACCCCGCGACTCGAACGGATCGTGCGGACGTTTCGCACCACCGGGATCAACGCCAGGGCCGAGCCGAGGATGGACGCCTGGCTCAAGACGCACGCCGCGTTCGCGGTGCCGCTCGGACAGGCGGTGCACACGGCGGGCGGCCCGGTAGCGCTGGCCGACGATCCGGACGCGGTCCGCGGCATGCTCCGCCTCATGCGGCAGAACCTGGCCGCCATGCCGACGCCGCCGACCCCTCGCGGGTTCACTGCGTTGCGGACCCTGCCGGAAGGACTGCTCGTGGCCGCGCTGCGGCGCTTCCTGCGAAGCCCGACGGCCGTACACAGCGGCCTCAGCGACGCCTCGCCCGCGACGGCGGCCGAACTCGCGCGGCTGGCCGAACAGATGCGCGCCTCTGCGAAAACCCGGTAGGCGACAGGCGTCTGCCGCGTACAGACACCCCAGGACTGACGAGGGTGCGCCGCGTCACACTCCGATGCCCTTGAGTGTGCCGTGGCGGCACGGTTTCTCCTGGTTCACAGCTCGCCTGCCCCAGCGAGCACGAACGAGAGGAACGACATGGCACTGCCCGACCTGATCCCGGTCGAGGACTTCTTCAGCCCACCGGAGCGCGCCGGTGCGACGATCTCGCCGGACGGCACCCGCATCGCCTACCTGGCGCCGTGGAGGGACCGGCTCAACGTCTGGGTCCAGGACCTCGACCCCTCCGGAGCCTTCGACGGCGAACCGCGCTGCGTGACCGCCGACGAGACCCGCAGCGTGATGAGCTACCAGTGGACCGAGGATCCGCGCTGGCTGCTCTACCTCCAGGACAGCGGCGGTGACGAGAACTGGCACCTGTTCCGGGTCGACCTGGACGCGCCGGGTTCGGCGGCGGTGGACCTGACCCCCTTCCCCGGGGCGAGGGTGGTGGACTTCGAGCCCTCCCGGGCTCGGCCGGGGAGGATGACCGTGTCGCTCAACGCCCGCGACGCCGCCGAGTTCGACCTGCACGAACTCGATGTGGCCACCGGCGAGCTCACCCTGCTGGCCCAGAGCCCCGGCGCCGCAAGGGTCTGGACACAGGGCCGGGAGGGCGAACTGATCGCCACCGCGCTCAACGCCAACAACGACTTCGAGATCTCCCGCCACGACTCCGCGACGGACACCACGAGCACCGTCCTGGTGTACGAGGGCGCCGACTACCCGCTGGGCGTCTTCCCGGCGCAGGTCACACCGGACGGCACCGGGATGTGGGTCGGCTCCAGCCGGGGGACCGACCGCACCCGCCTGGTACGAGCCGATCTGATCACCGGTGAGGAGAGCGAGGTCGACAGCCACCCGGCCTTCGACATCGACACGCGCGCGCAGGTCTCCGCTCTTTCCCCGCCGCTGATCCGGGACCGGCGGGGGGGGGCG
>ANAW01000220.1:0-9939 GCA_000340945.1 Nocardiopsis synnemataformans DSM 44143
AGCTGCTGGGGGTGCGCTACCTGGGTGAGCGCCAGGTCGTCCACGCCCTGGACCCGCACTTCGCCGGGGTGCTGGCGAACCTGGAGAAGCTGTCCGAGGGCGATATCGCGGGGCTGTCGTCCGACACCAGCGGGCAGCGGTGGGTCGTGAGCTTCGCCCACGACCGCGACCCGGGCGCGACCTGGTTCTACGACCACGCCAGCGGCCGGTCCCGGCTGCTGTTCCGCCCGTACCCGCGCCTGGACCCCGAGGCGATGGCTCCCATGCGGCCGGTCACCATCACCGCACGCGACGGGCTGGCACTGCCCTCCTACCTGACCCTGCCGGTGGGCGTCAGACCCGAGAACCTGCCGATGGTGCTGATGGTGCACGGCGGCCCGGGGGCGCGGGCCGCCTGGGGGTTCGATCCGACCGTACAGCTGCTGGCCAACCGCGGTTACGCGGTGCTCCAGGTCAACTTCCGCGGCTCCAACGGGTTCGGCAAGGCCCACATGAAGGCCGCCATCGGCGAGTTCGCCGGGAAGATGCACGACGACCTCATCGACGGCGTGGACTGGGCGGTGGAGCGGGGCTACGCCGATCCGGAGCGGGTCGCGATCTTCGGAGGTTCCTACGGCGGCTACGCCGCGCTCGTGGGGGCCGCGTTCACCCCGGACCGCTTCGCCGCGGCCGTCGACTACGTCGGCATCTCCGACCTGGCCAACTTCATGCGCAACCAACCCGAGTTCGTCCGGCCCGCGCTGGCCAACAACTGGTACCGCTACGTCGGCGACCCGGACATCCCCGAACAGGAGGCGGACATGCGGGCCCGCTCACCGATCAGCCGGGTGGAGGCGATCACCACGCCTTTGCTGGTGGCGCAGGGGGCCAACGACGCCCGCGTCGTCAAGGCCGAGTCCGACAACATCGTCGCCGCTCTGCGCGAGCGCGGCGTGGACGTGGAGTACCTGCTCAAGGAGGAGGAGGGACACGGGTTCGTCAACCCGGAGAACCAGCTCGACCTCCACCGCGCGGCCGAGCGCTTCCTCGCCCGCCACCTCGGCGGACGCCGGCACCAGGGCTGAGCCCGCGCACGGGTCGTGGCGCGGACGGCCCGGGAACCGCGCCCGGGCCCTCCCCCCGGGCCGGAGCACGCACCCGCGCGCCCGCCCCGGGGGGCGGGAAAGACGCAAAGCGCGGACCCCCGCGCCCCCGGCGGACGACCCGCCCGCCGCCTCGCGGGGGCCCGACCCGGTGCTGTGGCAGGATCCCTCCCATGTCCGTACGCGAACTCGTGGTCCTGGGCACCTCCAGCGCGGTGCCCACCCGCCGCCGCAACCACAACGGCTACTTCCTGCGGTGGGACACCCACGGCGTCCTGTTCGACCCCGGGGAGGGGACCCAGCGCCAGATGCGCCTGGCGGGCCTGGCCGCCACCGACATCACCCGCATCTGCGTCACCCACTTCCACGGCGACCACTGCCTGGGCCTGCCCGGCACCATCCAGCGCATCGCCCGCGACCGGGTGCCCCACACCGTGCGCGTGTCCTCCCCCGCCGACGGCCAGCACTACTGGCGGCGGCTGCGCCACGCCACCGCCTTCCACGACACCGACGTCGTGCTCCCCCAACCGGTCGGCGGCACCGGTTCCTGCCCGCTGGGCGAGTCGGACCTGCGCGTCACCGCGCTGCCGCTGCGCCACTCGACCACCGCCTACGGCTACCGTCTGGCCGAACCGGACGGCTGGCGGATGCTGCCCGAGCGGCTGGCCGCCCACGGCGTGCGCGGCCCCATGGTCGGTGAACTCCAGCGCCGCGGATCGGTCACCACCGCCGAGGGGCGCCGCGTGGAGCTGGCCGACTGCGCGCGCCCGCGCCGGGGCCAGGTCATGGCGTTCGTGATGGACACCGCCGAGTGCGAGGAGGCGGTCGAACTCGCGCGCGGAGCCGACATGCTGGTGATCGAGTCGACCTACCTGGACACCGAGGAGCACCTGGCCAGCGCCTACGGTCACCTGACCGCCCGCCAGGCCGGGCGCGTCGCCGCGCGCGCCGGGGCGCGCACCCTGGTGCTCACCCACATCTCCGAACGCTACGAGGAGCACGACGACGCCCGCTTCCTGGCCGAGGCCGCCGCCGAGTTCGACGGGCCCGTCACGCTGGCCCAGGACCTGCAACGCCTGCCGGTGCCGCCCCGCGACTCCTGAGCCGGGCGCGGTGGGATAGGGTTCCGGGGCACCGAACCGCACAACAGAGGGGGTGAGAACGATCATCGCTGTCGCAGGAGGGGCGTTCCCACCGCGAGGACACACACTCGCGTCGTAGCCGGAGCGCCCGACAGTCCGTCGAAAGGCTCTCGTGGCTTCCCCACTGTCCCCGGTCTCCCCTGCCCTCGTCGCACGTCTGCGCGGGGCGGGCTGCGTCTTCGCCGAGCAGGAGGCGAGCCTGATCGCCTCCACCGCGCGCACCCCCGACGAACAGGATCTGATGGTCCGGCGCCGCTGCGCCGGTCTGCCCCTCGAACACGTCCTGGGCTGGGCCCGCTTCTGCGGGCTGCGCGTGCACGTGGACGAGGGCGTGTTCGTGCCCCGTCCCCGCACCGAGTTCCTGGCCCGCCAGGCCGCCGCCCTGCTCACCCCCGGCGCCCTGGCCGTCGACCTGTGCTGCGGATCGGGGGCCCTGGGCGCGGTCCTGGTCCACACCCGCGCCGACATCACCCTGCACGCCGCCGACATCGACGCCGCCAGCGTGGCCTGCGCCCGGCGCAACCTGCCCGGGTGCCGGGTGCACCGGGGCGACCTGTACGACGCCCTGCCCCCGGACCTGCGCGGCCGCGTCCAGGTGCTGGTCGCCAACGTGCCCTACGTCCCCACCGACCGGATCGCGCTGCTGCCCGCGGAGGCGCGCGTGCACGAGGACCGGCGGGCCCTGGACGGGGGCCCGGACGGGCTGGACCTGCTGCGCCGTGTCGCCGCCCGGGCCGGTCAGTGGCTGGCGCCGGGCGGCCGGGTGCTGGTGGAGGTGGGTCAGGAGCAGGTTCCCGCGGCGCGGGAGGCCTTCGCCGGGGGCGGGCTGGCCTGTGAGGTGGTCTCCTGTCCGGAGTGGGAGGCCACCGTGGTGACGGGCACCCGCTGACCGCACGCCCGTCGGGCCGGAGTCGGGCCCGGGTCGGGTCGTCCCCGCGGCCCCGTCCGGGCGCGGACCTCAGGTGTCCTGTTCCGGGGTCTGCTCGGACATCCGGTCGCGTACCTGGGTCAGGGTCTGGATCAGCCTGTCCAGGTAGGGGCGGTCCCCGCTGTCCTCATGCAGGTGCAGGGTCACTCCGGGCGCCACGTCGACCAGGGCCAGGGCCAGGAGTTCGGGGTGGTCCCGGCGCCAGAACACCTTGACGTCGTCGGCGTCGGGCTGGCTTATGGAGAGTTTGACGGTGGTGGTGATCGAGGTGGTGCTCACGAAATGCCTCCTGGAGGCGGCGGGGTCGCCGGGTTCGGGTGCGTCGGTGCGCGGCCTCACGGTGCCCGCTCGTGGAACTTCGTTGGTGGAGCGCGTTCGCAGGAGTGGCGGCGGTGGTCTCTCGCTGCGGGTCCGGGCTGGACGTGCCGTTCCTTCGGGTCCGGTGTCCATGGGCGCGGCCTCGTCCCCTACCTACCCGCGGGAGTGGGCGCCGCCCCCTTTTCCGGGGTACCGGTTCGCCTGGTCTGTCCAGGGGCCCTCGCGCCGTGCGTTCACGGGCTTGAGTAGTAGCGGTACAGCCGTTAACGCTAAGCATCTTGGTTGAGGAGTCGGTTCCGGTTCGGTGAAGTCGGCCTCACAGCGGGCCTTGTCCGCGTACGGTCACTCGACATGCCAGTGGAGTTCTTAACCGACGAACAGGCCGCGTCGTACGGGAATTTCAACGAGGAACCGACCCGCCCGGAGCTGGAGCGGTTCTTCTACCTCGACGACGAGGACCGCAAGCTGATCGCGAAGCGCCGTGGTGATCACAACCGGCTCGGGTTCGCGCTGCAGATGTGCACGGTGCGCTACATCGGCCGCTTCCTGCCCGACGATCCTCTCGATGTGCCGTGGGTGGTGATCGAGCACATCGCCCAGCAGTTCGGCGTCGAGGACGTCTCGGCGATCAAGCGGTACACCGAGCGGCAGCCGACCGCGTACGAGCACTCGTGGGAGATCCGGGACGCCTACGGGTACCACGAGTACGAGGATGCGCAGTGGTCGCGGCGGTTCCGTACGTTCCTGCACGGGCGGGCATGGACGGCGCACGCGGAAGGACCGAAGGCGCTGTTCGACCATGCGGTGGGCTGGCTGCGCCGGAATCGGGTGCTGCTGCCGGGGGTGTCGGTGCTGGCCCGGCAGGTGTCCCAGGTCCGGGAGATCGCGGACAGGCGGCTGTACGCCACGGTCGCCAAGGCGACGTTGCGCGCGGACCGGTCGCTGCCCGGGGACTTGGTGGGACTGCTCACGGTGCCGGAGGGGAGGCGGTTTTCGTACCTGGAGGAGCTGCGCCGGCCGCCGACGAGGACCACGGGGACGGCGATGAAGCGCGCCCTGCAGCGGGTGGACGAGATCGCGGTGTACCGGCTGGGCCGCCTGAAGCTGGACGAGCTGCCGCCGAACCGGCTCTCGGCGCTGGCCCGTTACGGACTCGGGTCCAAGGCCCAGACCCTGGAGCGGGCGCCGGAGCCGCGCCGGACCGCGATGCTCACAGCGGTGCTGCGGCACCTGGAGGCCAAGGCGATCGACGACGCCCTGGACCTGTTCACGGTGCTGATGGCCACGCGTCTGATCAGTGCGGCGAAGCGGCGGACGGACAAGGAACGGCTTTCCACGCTGCCGCAGTTGGAGAAGGCGTCGCGCACCTTGGCGCTCGCGGCGAAGGTGCTCATCGAAGAGCTGGAGCTGGCCGGGGAACACGGTACGAGGGTGGATGCGGCCGCGATATGGCGGGCGGTGGAGGAAGTGGCGCCGCGCGCCCGGATCTCCAGCGCGGCCTCGCTGGTGGCGAGCCTGGTCCCGGAGGGCGACGACAGCGCCGAGACGGCGATGCGGGAGGCCCTGACGGGCCGTTACAACACCGTCAAGCCGTTCCTGTCGCTGCTGGGCGAGACGAAGATGCTCGGCGCGGACAGGGCCGGGGAGCGCATCCTGGCCGCGGTCAGGCGCCTGCCCGCCCTCGCACGGCGCCGGGTGGCCGAGAAGCCGCTGCTCAAGCGGGAGGTCGACGACAAGGTCGTGCCGCCGTACTGGCGCAAGGCCGTCTACGCCAACAAGGGCCTGCCGGCTGGGGCGGTGGACCGTGACGCGTATGTGGTGTGCGTGCTGGAGCAGTTGTACCGGGCGCTGATGCGCCGGGACATCCACGCCTCGCCCTCGCACCGCTACTCCAACCCGCGCGCGAGGCTGCTGGACGGCAAGCCTTCAGCGGAAACGAGGTCGACTGCGATGGCCAGGCCATGGAGCCCGGTGAAATATGCGGTCCCTACATGGCGGTTCAGCAGGGATCAGGGAGTTCCTACGAAGAGATGGCGGTAGAGAGTTCAATCCGCAGAGGAGTGGGGTACACAGGTGCGTTCCTGCTGATCACCGGGATCCCCTCCGTTGTCGCTCTCGAATGGTATCGGAGCCGCGGGAGCGACTTCTGGTTGGATCCCAACTGACCACCGTCCGCCTTTCCCAGACCTCATATGAGGTTCAGGGAAGGGCGGGCGCGACCCCCGGACCCGCCGGGGGTGGTGGTGTCCAAGGCCTCGTACAGGGACCAAAGACCGACCCCGGCACGACGCACGTTCAGTCACCGCCGTCTCCCTCGCCCCCGTCACCGCTGACGTCGCCATAGCCGTCGTAACCGGAGTCGCCGCGGAAGCCGTCGTAACCGGAGCCGGAGTCGCCGCGAGGAGTGCTCCGGTGTCCCTCACCCGTGAAGAACCCGATCACCCCGATGAACGCCGCGACAATGAGCGCCAAGATCCCCACGATCTCTACAAGCTCCAGCACGACCAAGATCATGAGCAGGGCCGCGAACATGCTCAAGTACGCGGCGCACACGGCGATCATCAGGAGGTGGAAGTTGCGCCCGTGGTGGCGGAGGTCGTCGTAGGAGAAGGCGGTGATCATGAGACACAAGGCGCACACGAGCACACCCAACGGCCGCGGACGACCCCGCCTCGCGGGAGGCCCGGCGCCTGCGTTTCGGCGGCCCTGTCCGGGTGCGCACCACCACTTCCCGGGCCCGCCGTGCCCGTACGCCGTACGGCGGGCCCGGCGGGTCAGCCCGCCCCGCCCGTTTCCAGGAGGCGCAAGGGTTGCCTGACGAGTTCGGCGACGCGGCGGAGGAAGGCCGCGGCGCGTTCGCCGTCGCACAGCCGGTGGTCGAAGGTCAGGGAGAGCCGGGCCGTCGTGCGGACGCAGAGCACCCCGTCAACCGCCCAGGGGCGCTCGGCCATCCGGCCGATGCCCAGCATCGCCCCCTCCGGGTGGTTGAGCAGGGGCGTGGCCCCGTCCACGCCCAGCGGGCCGTAGTTGTTCAGGGTGAAGGTGCCGCCGGCCAGGTCGGCTGCGGAAAGGCGGCCCTCGTCAGCGAGGCCGGTGAGGCGAGAGATCTCGTCCGCGAGGGGTTGCAGGGGTAGGGGGCGGGCGGCGTGGACCACGGGGGTCCGGAGTCCCCCGGGAGCGCGCACGGCGAGCGACAGCCCCACAGCACGGGAGCGGACGACCGCGGCGCCGTCCGGGGAGACACGTGCGTTGAGGTCGGGGAAGTCGGCCAGGGCGGCCAGGCACACGGCGGCCATCAGCGCGGTGACTCCGATACCGGGGCCGAGCGCCCCGGCGGCCCTGACGAGTTCGGTGGTGTCGGCGGTGAGCCAGCACGTGACCGTGGGCAGGTCCCGGTGGCTCCGCTCGAACGTGCGGGCCGCCGCCAGCCGCGCTCCGGTCAACGGCAGGACCTCCACCCCGTCCTCCTCCCCTCCCCCGCGGCCCGAAGGGCCGTCCACCTCCCCCTCGACGCCGCGGTCCGCGGCCTGTCGCACGTCCTCACGGGTGACGAGCCCGCCGGGGCCGGTCCCGTGCACCGTGCCGAGGTCCACGCCGTGCTCCGCGGCGAGGCGGCGGACGACCGGTGACGCGACCGGGCGGGGCCCGTAGCCGACCAGGGCCGCGGCCGGCGGTTCGGCCCGCCGCGTCGGCTCCGGGGCCGACCGTACCCGTGCGGCCGGCCCCGGGTCGTTCCCCGGTTCGCGGGCGGGTCCCCGGTCGAACAGGACGAGCGGGTCTCCGACGCTCAGCGTCGATCCGGCGGGTGCGGGCAGGGAACTCACCCGGCCCGCCCAGGGGCTGGGGATCTCCACGCGGGCCTTGGCCGTCTCCACCTCCACGACCGGTTGGTCGGCGGCGACCTCGTCTCCCTCCTCCACCAGCCACCGGACGATCTCGGCTTCGGCCAGGCCTTCGCCGAGGTCGGGCAGCAGGAACTCAGAAACGGGCACTGGAGGCCGTCCCTTCCGGTGTCATCAGCCGTCGTACGGCGGCCAGGACGCGGTCCGCGTTCGGCAGGTGGTGGTGTTCGAGCAGGGGCGGGGGATGGGGCAGGTCCAGACCGGTGACGCGCAGGACCGGGGCCTCCAGGTGGTAGAAGCAGCTCTCGGTCACGCGGGCGGTGACCTCCGCGCCAAATCCGCCGAAACCGGAGGCGTCGTGGACCACGACCGCCCGGCCCGTGGAGCGCACCGCCTCGGCGACGGTCGCGTCGTCGAACGGCACCAGGCTCCGCAGGTCGACGATCCCCAGGTCCAGGCCCTGCTCCCGGGCGGCGTCGGCGGCCTCCTCGCAGACGTCGAGGGCCGACCCGTAGGTGATCAGTACCGCGTCGCGGCCGGTGCGGCGCACCTGCGCGGTCCCGGTCGCGGCGACCGGCGCCGGCCGGTCAGGGGTCCAGGTGTCGCGGGACCAGTAGGAGTGCTTGGGTTCGAGGAAGACCACCGGGTCGTCGGAGCCGATCGCCTCGCGGAGCATGCCGTAGGCGTCGGCCACGGTGGCGGGGGCGACCACGTGGAGCCCGGGGGTGTGGGCGTAGTACGCCTCGGAGGAGTCGCTGTGGTGCTCGACGCCCCCGATGCGCCCGCCGTAGGGGATCCTGACGGTGATCGGCAGGGGCAGGGTGCCGCGGGTCCGGTTGCGCATCTTGGCGACGTGGCTGACCAGCTGCTCGAACGCGGGGTAAGCGAACGCGTCGAACTGCATCTCGACGACGGGGCGCAGTCCGTACATGGCCATGCCGACGGCGGTGCCCAGGATTCCCGACTCCGCGAGGGGCGTGTCCCAGCAGCGCTGCTCGCCGAACTCCCCGACCAGGCCGTCGGTGACCCGGAAGACCCCGCCCAGTAAGCCGACGTCCTCCCCCAGCACGTGGACGGACGGGTCCTCCCGCATCGCGTCGCGCAGGGCCGTGTTGAGCGCGGTCACCATGGTCGACCGCTCCGCCGTCACCGCGCACCGCCCGTCGTGCCGCCGGTCTGTGCGATCTCACGGACCAGCAGCTCCCGCTGCTCCGCGAGCTGCGGTGTGGCTCGGGAGTAGACATGGGCGAACAGGTCCAGCGGGTCAGGGTCGGGTGGGGACTCGAACGCCCTGCGCAGCAGGTGGTCCTGTTCATCGGCGGCGGACCGCAGCGCTTCGCGCTCGGCGTCCCCGAACAGGCCGTGGCGCACGAGGTACCGCTCCATCAGGGGCAGCGGATCGCGGTCCCTCCATGCCTCGACCTCCTCCACGGAGCGGTAGCGCCGGTCGTCGTCGGCGTTGGTGTGGGGTTCCAGGCGGTAGGTGAGCGCCTCGATGAGGGTCGGGCCCTCGCCCCGGCGGGCGTGTCGTAGTGCCTCCCCGACCGCCCGGTGCACGGCGAGGACGTCGTTTCCGTCGACCTGCACGCCGGGCATCCCGTACCCGTTCGCCTTCGAGGCCAGGGAGAAGGCGGCGCTCTGCTTGCGGAGCGGTACGGAGATGGCGTAGCCGTTGTTCTGCACCAGGAAGACGACCGGGGCCCGGACCACCGCCGCGAAGTTCAGCGCCTCGTGGAAATCGCCCTCGCTCGTCGCCCCGTCGCCGAGCAGGGCCAGGGCCACGACGTCGTCGCCGGCGAGCGCGGCGGCGTGGGCGAGGCCGACGGCGTGCGGGCAGTGGGTGGCCAGCGGGGTGCACAGCGGTGCCACCCTGTGCGCCCGGGAGTCGAAGCCGTGGTGCCGCGCACCGCGGAAGAGGTCCAGTGCCTCCACGGGGTCGACGCCCCGGGACACGACGGCCGCGGTGTCCCGGTAGGTGGGGAACAGCCAGTCCCGGGAGGAGAGGGCGGCCACCGCCCCGACCTGGCAGGCCTCCTGGCCTGTGGAGGAGGGGTAGACGGCGAGCCGGCCCTGGCGGCTCAGGAGGGTCGCCCGATCGTTGAACCGGCGGGCGAGGACCATCCGCCGGTACAGGTCGATCGCCTGGGCGGGGACGATGTCCGGTGCGCCCGGCTCCCGGTCGGTCCGGACGTCCTGCGGGTCGGGCCCGGGGGGCGGCGGGGGTGCGAGGTCGGAGGGGGAGGCTGTCATGGTGGTCTTTCTGGTCGATGCCGACGTGGAGCCGAGCGGGGGTGTCACCAGCGGAGGCCGAGGGTCCTGGCGCCGGGGTGCCGTCCCAGTTCGCGGGAGAGCAGGGTGCCGACATGGCGGAGCCAGGGGGGCCGGAGCATGTCGCCGTGGTGGCAGTCGAGGCGGTGCAGGTCGATCCGGCCGGTGACGGTGCCCGTCCAGGCGTCGGAGGACGATCCGGTGCGCACGGCGTCGGCGGCGGCCTCGACGAACACCAGGTCGCCGGTGAGCCGTCCGGGACGGTGGGCCCGCATGAGGCGGTCATTCTCACGGACGGTGTCGAGGAGGAGGGCCTCGTCGGCTCCGTCCGCCCCGGTCCCGGGCGCCGCGCCTCCGTC
>ANAW01000221.1:0-53090 GCA_000340945.1 Nocardiopsis synnemataformans DSM 44143
AGCAGGATCAGGCCGGTCCGCAGCCCCCGTCGCTGGAGTTCGAGTCCGACCGCGTGGGCGACGACTCCTCCGTAGGACCAGCCGGCCAGGTGCAGGGGGCCGCCGGGGTGCAGGGAGACGATCTCCTCCGCGTACCCGCGGGCGACCTCCTCCACGCTGTCCGGGCGGCGGGCGCCGGGCGGCCGGGAGAGCGCCGGCGACTGGAACCCGTACACCGGGTGCCCGTCGGGGACGTACGGCAGCAGGCCGGAGTAGCACCAGGCGCGGCCGCTGCCGGGAGCGAAGCAGTACAGCGGGGGCCGGGAGCCCTTGGTCCGCAGGGGCAGCACGGGCTGGAGCACAGCCGTCCCCGAGGAGGGGCCCGACTCGACCCGGTCGAGGACTCCGCGGACGGTGGGGGCCACCATCAGGTCCCGCAGCGGCAGCTCCACCCCCACGGCCGTCCGCAGCCTGCCCAGGAGTTCGGCGGCCTTGAGGGAGTGGCCGCCCAGGTCGAAGAAGTTCTCGTCCGGGCCGACCCAGCGCCTGCCCAGGACGTCGGCGAACAGGGCGCAGAGGATGTCCTGGACCGTGGAGGAGGAGCGGCGCGGTTCCGTGTCGTCCCCGGCCGGCGGCTCGGGCAGGGCGTGCCGGTCGAGCTTGCCGTGGGGGGTGAGCGGGAGTTCGCCCAGGAGCACGAACGCCGAGGGGACCATGGGCTCGGGCAGGGTGCGGGACAGGTACGCGCGCAGGGAGGCGGGGGCGGGCGCTGCGGCGGCGGGAACCGCGTAGGCGACGATCTGCCGGTCGCCGGAGCCGTCCTCGCGGACGACCACGGCGCTGCGGGCCACCTGGGGGTGGGCGTCCAGCGCGGCCTCGATCTCGCCGGGTTCGACGCGAAAGCCGCGCACCTTGGCCTGGGAGTCGGCGCGACCGACGAACTCGAGGGCGCCGTCGGCCCGGCGCCGTCCCAGGTCGCCGGTGCGGTACATCCGGCCGCCCGGCGGCCCGAACGGGTCGGCGACGAAGCGGGAGGCGGTCAGCCCGGGACGGCGCAGGTACCCGCGGCCCACGCCGTCTCCGGCGACGTACACCTCGCCGGTCACCCCGGTCGGCTGCGGGCGCAGCGACGAACTGAGCACGTACACCCGGACCCCGTCGACGGGCGGGCCGATGGGGGCGTCCCCGGAACTGTCGAGGGGGGCGCTCTGGGTGACGGTGCAGGTGGCCTCGGTGGGACCGTAGGCGTTGAGCAGGCGGCGTCCGGGCGCCCAGCGGGCGAGCGCCGCCGGGGACGGCCGGTCTCCGGCCACGATCAGGGTGCGCAGTTCGGGGGCCGGGCGATCGGGCAGCGTGGGCAGCACGGCCGCGGGGAGGGCGGCGTGGGTGATGCCGCGGGTGCGGATGAAGTCGAGGAGTTCGCCGCCGGTGCGCTCGGCCGCGGGCGGCACGACCAGGGCCGCGCCGCTGAGCAGGGCCATGCAGACCTCGGCCATCGATCCGTCGAAGCCGAGCGAGCAGAACTGCAGGACACGGCCGCCGGGCCCGGCCGCGTGGGCGCGGGCGAGCCCGGACACACCGCGGTGGGTGATGGCGACGCCCTTGGGCCGTCCGGTGGAGCCGGAGGTGTGGATGACATAGGCCGTGTTGGCCAGGCGCAGCGGGCGGTGGCGTGCGGTGTCGTCGGGATTCCCCCTGAGGTCGCCGTCGCCGCCGGTCAGGGCGTCCAGCGCGGCCCGGGAGTCGAGCAGGAGCCGCGGAGGGGCGTCGGCGAGCACCGCCTCGACCCGGGCCTCGGGGTAGGCCGTGTCCAGGGGCTGGTAGGCGGCGCCCGCCTTCATGGTGCCGAGCAGCGCCACCAGGGCGTCTCCCCCGGGGGGCAGCCGGACGGCGACCCGGTCCTCGGGGCCGATGCCCATGCCGATCAGGGCGTGCGCGAGCCGGTTCGCCCGGTCGTTGAGCTCGGTGTACGTCCACGCCTGGTCGGCGAAGATGACGGCCGTCGCGTCGGGCGTGCGCCTCACCTGGGACTCGAAGAGGTCCGGCAGGGTTGCGGGGGCCGCCGCGCCGCCGGCCGCGGGGGCGTCGGCCCCGTCCAGGACCAGGTCCTCGGGCCGCCCGTCGGGTGAGGAGGCCATGTCCCGGAGCAGCGTCCCGAACCACGCGCACAGCCGCCGGGCCGCGTCCGGGGCGAACAGGTCCTCGGCGAGCACGATTTCGCACGTGATTCCGGCGGGGCGGCCCGCCGGGCCGGTGTGTTCGCGGACGACGACCGTCATGTCGAAGCGCGACGTCACGAAGGGCACCCGTTCCACGGAGGCCTCGACATCCCCGACCCGGAACCCGCCCGTCCCGCCGTCCTCCTGGAGCACCAGCATCACCTGGAAGAGGGGGGTGCCGGACCTGCCCCGGGAGGGCCGGGCTGCTTCGACCACCTGGTCGAAGGGCAGTTCCTGGTGGGCGTAGTCGGCGATGTCCGCGGCGCGTACCCGAACCACGAGAGCGCGGTAGGCGGGCCGCCCGGAGGTGTCGGTGCGCAGAGCCAGGGTGTTGGCGAAGAACCCCACCATGGCGTGGAGGTCCTGCTCGTCGCGTCCGGCCACGGGGGTTCCGACGGCGATGTCGTCGCCGCAGCCCAGCCGGGTGAGCAGCGCGGCCAGGGCGGCCTGGAACAGCATGAAGAGGGTGGCCCGGCTTTCGGCGGCCAGCCCGGCCAGCCGCCGGTGGACGTCGGGGCCCAGCTCCAGTTCCGCGGACACGGCGCCGTATCCGGGGTTCCGGGGCCGGCGGCCCGCCAGGGGCAGGGAGAGCTCCTCGGGCGCCCCGGCGAGCCGGTCCCGCCAGTAGGCCGCCTGGCCGTGCGCCAGGCTCGCCGGATCCTGCGGGTCGCCAAGGAGTTCCCGCTGCCATGCGGTGTAGTCGGTGTAGCGGACGGGCAGTTCCCGCCAGCCGGGGGCGGTGCCCGCGAGCCGCGCCGCCCACGCGGTGGCCAGGTCGGTGAGCAGCGGGGCCGCCGAGGCCCCGTCGTAGGCAATGTGGTGCAGGACCAGCAGCAGGACGTGCTCGCGGGGGCCGCACCTGTACAGGACGGCGCGCATCGGGATGTCGCCCGCGAGGTCGAAGGGCCGGGCGGACTCGGTGGCGAGTTCCTTGCCCAGGGCGTCCGGGTCGCAGCCGACGGTCTCCGGCAGCGGTGGCAGGGAGGCCGCGGGGACGACCCACTGGTACGGCTCGCCGTCGGTGTTCCGTGGGAAGACGGTCCGCAGGGCCTCGTGGCGGTCCACGACGTCCAGCAGGGCGGCGGCGAGGGGTTCCCGGTCGAGCTCTCCGGTCAGGCGCAGAGCGAGCGGCACGTTGTACCCGGCGCCGGGGCCGTCGAGTTCGGCGAGCAGCCACAGTCGGCGCTGGGCGGCGGACAGGGGTGTCACGAGATCTCCTGCGGTCGGGGGAGGCGGCGCAGCACGGGGCGCGACGGGCGGGCGGGCCGGTCTGCGGAGAGCACGGCGTCCACGCCCAGGACGGTCGGGTTCCGGAAGAACTCGTCGATGCGCAGTGCGCCGTTGAGTTCGCGCCGAATCTTGTCGAGGAGCCGTGAGGCCAGCAGGGAGTGCCCGCCCAGGTCGAAGAAGTCGTCCTCCGTCCCGACCCCGGGCACTCCGAGCACCTCGGCGAAGAGGGCGCACAACCGGCGCTGGCGGTCGGTGGCGGGAGCCCGGGTACCGGAGGGGGCGACCGCCTCCGGGGCGGGGAGGGCGGCGTGGTCGAGTTTGCCGTTCACGGTCCGGGGCAGGGCCTCCAGCGGCACGACGGCGGCGGGGACCATGTACGCGGGGAGCCTGGCCGCGGCGTGCCCGCGCACCTGGGCGGGGTCGGGCGGGACGGCACCGGTGACGTAGGCGACCAGGCGGCGGTCGCCCTCCCGGCCCTCGTGCACCACCACGGCGGCCTGGGAGACCGCCGGGTGCTCCTGGAGGACGGATTCGACCTCCCCCGTCTCGATCCGGAATCCGCGGATCTTGACCTGCCGGTCGCTGCGGCCGAGGTAGCGCAGGCGCCCCTCGTGGTCGCGGCGGACGACGTCGCCGGTCCGGTACATCCGGCGGCCCGGTCCGGCGAACGGAGAGGCGACGAAGCGGGCCGCGGTCAGCCCGGGACGGCGGAGGTAGCCGCGGGCGAGGCCGTCCCCGGAGATGTAGAGCTCGCCGGGGACTCCGTCGGGAACAGGGCGCAGCCGTGCGTCCAGGACGTACAGGCCCAGGTGGGGCAGGCCGCGGCCGATGGCGCTGCCGCCGCCGGCCCGGGCTCCGGGAGTGTCCTCGCCGAGGTCGTGCAGGGTCGCGTGGACGGTGGTCTCGGTGATGCCGTACATGTTGACCAGCCGTGTCCTCTCGTGGTCCGGCCGCGCGTACCAGGAGGCCAGTCGGGCCGGTTCGAGGGCCTCGCCGCCGAAGATCACGTGGTCGAGGGCCAGGCCGGGGGCGGTCTCGGGGGCGGCGTCGAGCGCGCGCAGGAGTTCGTAGAAGGCTGTGGGGGTCTGGTTGAGGACCGTGACCCTCTCACGGGCCAGGAGTTCCAGGAAGGCGCGGGGGTCGCGGCTGGTGCCGTGCGGTACGACGACCAGACGGCCGCCGTGCAGCAGGGCCCCCCACAGCTCCCACACCGAGAAGTCGAAGGCGTAGGAGTGGAAGAGGGTCCAGACGTCCCGCGGCCCGAAGCCGTAGGCGTCCCGTGTGGCGGAGAACAGACCGAGCACGCTGCCGTGGGTGACCACAACGCCCTTGGGGCGGCCGGTGGTGCCCGAGGTGTAGATCACGTACGCGGTCCGGCCGGGCTCGCCGGCGCCGGCCGGGGGCGGGCCGTGCGGGAACCTCGGCCGCTCGTCGGGCGCCACCCGCGGGACGCCGGAGCCGGGTGCGTCGTGGTCGCCGATGAGCAGGTCCGGGGCGGCGTCGTCCAGCATCGCGGTGACGCGGTCGGCGGGGTGCTCCGGGTCGATCGGCAGGTAGCCGGCCCCTGCCTTGAGGACGGCCAGTACGGCGACGACGAGGTCCAGTGAGCGCGGCAGGCGGATCGCGACGAGGGTGTCCGGCCCGGCCCCCAGTTCCCGGAGGCGGCGGGCGAGCAGGCGCGACCGGGCGTCGAGCTCGGCGTAGCTGAGCACGGTGTCCTCGAAGCACACGGCGGGGGCGTCGGGGGTCCGGGCGGCCTGTTCCTCGAACCGGGAGGTGAGGGTGGCGCCGTCCCGGGGGCGGGGGTCCGGGGGTACCGCCGCGGCGGGCAGGGCCGCCCGTTCCTCGCCGGTGAGCAGGTCCGGGCCGTCGATCGGCTGGTCCGGGTCGTCGGCCATGGCGGTGAGCAGCAGGGTCAGGCGCCGCACGAGGGACTGCGCGGTCCGCGGCAGGTACAGGTCGGTGCTGTACTCCAGTTCGCCGGAGAGCCCCGCGGGGCGTCCCTGCCCGTCGTACCGCCGGGTCAGGGAGAAGAGCAGGTCGAACTTGGCGCCGGCGTCGTGTGCGGGGGCCTCCTCGAACCGGGCTCCGGGTACCGCGGGGTCGGCGCCCAGGACGCCGACCGGGTCGGTGTCGTGGTAGGCCAGCATCACCTGGAAGAGCGGGTGCCGGCCGGCCGAGCGGTGCGGGTTGAGGCGTTCGACCAGCTGCTCGAAGGGGACGTCCTGGTGGGTGTGGGCGTCCAGGCTCGTGGTGCGCACCCGGTCGAGCAGTTCAAGGAAGGACGGGGTCCCGGAGGTGTCGGTGCGCAGCACCAGGGTGTTGACGAAGAAGCCCACCAGGTTCTCCAGGGCCTCGTCGGCGCGTCCCGCCGTGGGGGTGCCCAGCGGGACGTCCGTTCCGGCGCCCATCCGGGTGAGCAGGGCGGCGACGGCGGTGGCGACGACCATGAAACCCGTCGCGTGGCGCCTCCGCGCCAGATCGGCGAGCCTGCCGTGCAGGTCCGGGTCCACCTCGAAGGCCACGCGCCCGCTGCCGCCGGTGCCGTGCGGCGGCCGGGGCAGGTCGGCGGGCAGGGCGAGTTCCTGCGGCATCCCGGCCAGCCTCCGGTCCCAGTAGGCGAGCTGGCGCGCCGCCTCTCCGGCGGGGTCGCCGGGGTCGCCGAGCACCTCCCGCTGCCAGAGGGTGTGGTCGGCGTACTGCACGGGCAGCGGCGGCCAGGACGGCGCGTCACCCGCGGTCCGGGCCCGGTAGGCCTCCAGCAGGTCCCGGCAGAGCGGTTCGGTCGACCAGCCGTCGCAGGCGATGTGGTGGAGGAGGATCCGCAGGACGGCGCCATTCGCCCCCGGGCCGGTGAACAGCGCCGCGCGCAGGGGGAGGTCGGTGGAGAGGTCGAAGGGCCGGCGGAAGAAGTCCCGGGCCGCCTCGGCGAGGTGCGGCTCGTCCGGTTCCCCCCGGTGCACGCGGAACTCTGGGGCGGCCCCGGCCGGCAGGACGTCCTGCCGGAGGCCCTGCGCGTCCTGGGTCAGGACGGTGCGCAGGACCTCGTGCCGGGTCACCACGTCGGTGAGCGCGGCGCGCAGGGCTTCGTCGTCGACCGGGCCGGGGAGCCGCAGCCCGAGTTGGACGTGGTAAGTGGGATCGGTGACGCCGCGGGCGTCGTCCGCCTGCTGGACGAACCAGAGCCTGCTCTGCGCGTACGAGGCCGAAACCCGCTCCGGGCGCGGGACGCGGGCCGCAACCGGCGGGCGGGCGCGGCCCCCGTCGTGCAGCACGCGGGCGAGGGCCGCGACGGTGGGGGCGGCGAACAGGTCCTTGAGGCGCAGGTCGGCGCCGAGGGCGGTACGGACGCGGCCGGCCAGCCGCAGGGCGGTCAGGGAGTGGCCGCCCAGGGCGAAGAAGTCGTCCTCCGGGCCGACCTCGGGCACGCCGAGGAGTTCGGCGAACAGCCGGGCGATCACCTCCTCCTGCGGCGTGCGGAAGGCGCGACCGTGCCGCCCGGTAATCCGCTCGGGGGCCGGGAGGGCGTCGCGGTCGAGCTTGCCGTTGGCGGTGACCGGCAGTCCGCCGAGGACGACCACGGAGGCGGGGACCTGGTACTCGGGCATCCGTTCGGCCAGGTGGTCGCGCAGTTCCTCGGAGGTAGGCGGGGTGTCCGGGCCGGGGACGGCGTAGGCGACAAGGCAGGGATCGCCCTGCGGGTCCCGGCGCACCACGACGGCGGCGTCGGCCACGCCGGGGTGGTCGGCGAGGTGGGCCTCCACCTCGCCGGGCTCCACCCGGAAGCCGCGGATCTTGACCTGCTGGTCGCTGCGCCCGACGAAGTGCAGGCAGCCGTCGGCGTCCCACCGGGCGAGGTCCCCGGTGCGGTACATCCGCTCGCCGGGCCCCCCGAACGGGTCGGCGACGAACCTCTCGGCGGTCTGGTGGGGGCGGCCCAGGTAGCCGCGGGCCGGTCCGGTCCCGGCGACGTACAGTTCGCCGGTGACGCCGGGCGCCACCGGTCGGAGCGCGCCGTCCAGCACGAGGACGCGCGCGTTGTCCATGGGGCGGCCGATGGGGACGACGCCCGGAACGGCCGCGGGGTCGTCCAGCGCCAGCTGGGTGGTGCACAGGGTGATCTCGGTGGGTCCGTACAGGGTGCGCACGGTGAGGCCGGGGCAGGCCCGGAGCACGTCGGCGACCGCGGACGGGGAGACCACGTCGCCGCCGGTCAGGACCTCCCGCATGCCCCGGAAGCACTCCGGTTCCTCCTCCGCGATGGCACGGAACAGCCCCGCGGTCAGCAGGCCCGCGGTGACACCCTCCTCGGCGACCAGGCGGGCGAGCGTCGGCGCGTCCAGTTCACCGGGAGGGGCGACGACCACCGTGCCGCCGGTGAGCAGGGGGGTCCACATCTCGTAGGTCGAGGGGTCGAAGGTCGCGGGCGTGTGCATGAGGACGACCCGGCTGTTCTCGCTCCAGGAGCTCTCCATGGCGAGCTGCGCGACGTCCCGGTGGGTGACGGCGACGCCCTTGGGCAGGCCGGTGGAGCCCGAGGTGTACATGACGTAGGCCAGCCGGTCCGGGTGGTGGCGGACGTCCGGGGCGTGCGCGGGGGCGTCCCCCTCGGGGGCGTCCAGGTCCAGGACGGTCAGCCCGGCCAGGGACGCGAGTTCGTGTCCCCGGTGCGCGGCGTCCACGAGCAGGAGCTCGGCCGAGGTGTCCACGGCGGCCGTCAGGTGGCGGACCGCGGGGTGGCCGGGGTGGAGGGGAACGTAGACGGCTCCGGCCTTGACGGCGGCGAGCTGTGCGACGACGCGGTGCGCCGTGCGTTCGAGGAGCATGAGCACCGGTGACTCCGAGCCGGCCCCGGCCGCCAGCAGCCGGTGCGCCAGGCGGTCGGCCTCCGCGTCCAGTTCCGCGTACGTCAGGGACGAGCCGCCCGCGCGCACGGCGACCCGGTCGGGGGTGCGGAGCACCTGGCCGCGGAACAGGTCGGGCAGTGCGGGCCCGAGGCCGGCGCTCTGCGGCACGGGAAGGGCGCGCCGGGTGTCGTTCCACCCGGTAGTGACCCGGTCGAGTTCCGGTCCGGCCAGCAGGTCGTGGCGGCCCATCGGGAGGTCGGGGCGGGCCGCCATCGCTTCGAGGAGGTGGCACAGCCAGGCGGCGAGCGCCCGGGCCGCGGGCCGGCCGACGCGGCCCGGGCGGAAGTCCAGCCGGAACGCGAGCGGCTCACCGGGGATCACGACCAGGGTGAGCGGGTAGTGCATGGCGTCGCGCCCGCCGACGGCGGTCACCGCCAGGTCGTGCTCCCCGGGCGTCCGCGTGTCCTCGGCCTCCGGGTAGTTCTCGAACACCACCACCGAGTCGAAGAGTTCGCCGCCGCCGGTGAGCCGCTGCACGTCGGCCAGGCCGAGGTGGTGGTGGTCCAGGAGCGCGGCTTGCTCCCCTTGGAGGCGGGGCAGCAGGCCCCGGGTGCTCTCCTCGTTGCGGAGCCGGACGCGCACCGGGACGGTGTTGACGAGCAGGCCGACCATGGAATCGATACCGGTGACCTCAGCCGGCCGTCCGGCGACGGTGGTGCCGAAGACCACGTCGTCCGATCCGGTGATCCGGCCCAGGAGGTGGGCCCAGGCCGCCTGTACCAGGGTGTTGGGGGTGACCCCGAGGGACCGGGCCAGGCCGGAGCAAGCGGTGCTCGACACGGGTGCGAGGGCGAAGTCGAATCGCTCGGGCAGGTCCGCGTCCTCCTCGGGTTCCAGGAAGGGGACCCGGGTCGGGCCCGCGACGCCGTCCAGCGCGGCGGACCAGGCCGCTTCGGCGGCGCCCCGGTCCCGGCCGTCCAGCCAGGCGAGGAAGTCGCGGTACGGGGCGGGCGGCTCCAGGGCCCGGTCGTCACCCCCGGTGGCGTACAGGTGGCGCAGCTCCGCCACCAGGACGGACAGCGACCAGCCGTCCACCAGGATGTGGTGGACGGTGAGGACCAGCCGGTGGCCGCCCTCCACCGGCCGGAGCAGGGCGCAGCGCATCAGGGGCGGCCGGGACAGGTCGAACCGCAGGGCCCGGTCGTCCTCCAGGAACCGGGCGAGCCCGTCCCCGTCCGTGAGTCCGTGCTCGGTCAGCGGGACCTCGACGTCCCGGTGGACGAGCTGGACCGGGCGGCTCACCCCGCGGTGGCGGAACGAGGCCCGCAGCGCGGTGTGGCGGCGCGCCAGCGCGTTCAGAGCGGCGCGCAGCCTGTCACCGTCCACCTCACCGGCGATGTCCAGGACCGTCTGCACCAGGTAGACGTCCGGGCCCGACTCGTCGTACCGGGAGTGGAACAGCATGCCCTCCTGGAGGGGGGCCAGGGGCAGGATGTCCGCCAGGTCCGATCCCCGATTCATCGTGGGTCCTCCGTACCTTCGTTCTGCAGCAGGTCGATCTCGTCCTGGCTGAGGGAGATGAGTGAGAGGTCGGAGGGTGTGAGGCCGCCTCCGCCGGGGTGCCCGCCCAGGGCGGCGACCCGTTCGGCCGCGCGCTCCCAGGCCCGGGCGAGGCCCTCGACGCGCCCGGGTCCGTACAGCCCGGACGGCCAGGACCAGGTCACCGTGAGCCGCGGGCCGTCCGGCCCGTCCTCCGCGTGGGCGGTGAACTCCAGGGCGTGGACGAAGGGGGCGCCGGCATCGTGGCGCGCCTGGAGGGCGGGGCGTCCCGGTACCGTCCCCCAGGCGCCGTCCGCGGCGGAGGAGAACCGTCCCAGGTAGTTGAATCCGACCTGCGGTCGGGGCAGATCCTCCAGCAGGGGCCCGGTCCGGGGGTTGAGGTACCGGAGCAGGCCGTGTCCGATCCCGTGTCCGGGGACCTCCCTGAGCCGCTCCTTGACGTCCTTCAGGAACCGGTCGACCGCGCCGGGCGCGGGGCGCGCCCCGGGGGCGGCGATCTGCCCGGGCTCCAACCGGACCGGGTGGACCGCGGTGAACCAGCCGACGGTGCGGGTCAGGTCCGGGTCCTCGGGCAGCCCCTGGCGGCCGTGCCCCTCCACGTCGACCAGGACGGGGCCGCGCCCATCCCCTACGGCGGGGCGCCAGGCGACGAGCGCCATGGCCACCGTGGCCAGCAGTACGTCCTGAGGACCGGCCGCCATCCGGGCCGGGACCGCGGTCAGCAGGGCGGCCGTGAGCTCGGGCGAGAGGGTGGAGGTGATGTCGCGGCCGGTGGCCGCAGTGTCGCGGGCGGGGTCGAGCGGGCGTTCCGCGAGCGGCGGGTCGGCGTCTTCGAGGACGGCACGCCAGTAGGGCAGTTCCGCCTCCCGGGAAGACGAGACCGCCTCCTCGGCGGCGGCGTGGGACCAGGCCCGCAGCGAGGTGGGCACCGGCGCCGGATCCGGAGGGAGCCCGTCCCGCGCCCGGCGGCACGCCCGGGCGAGGTCCGGCAGGAGTATGCGCCAGGACACCCCGTCCACGGCGAGGTGGTGAACGGCGAGCACGAGCCGTCCCGCCTCCTCCTCTCCCGGGTCCAGCCAGACGGCGGCCAGCATGCGTCCGGCCGCAGGATCCAGCGCGTCCGCGGCCGTCTCGACGGCGGCGTCCAGGGCTTCCGGTCCCCGCCCGGCGGCGGTCCGGCCGTCGACGCGCCGGACCAGGGCGGCGGCGTCCACGGTGCCCGGTCCGGGGATCCGGAGCAGGTCGCCGCCGGGGTCCAGGGCGGCCCGCAGGACGTCGTGCCGGTCGAGCAGTGCCCTGACCGCGACGACCAGGTGGTCGAGGGTGAGTCCGGCGGGTGTGACCAGGGTGGCCAGCTGGCAGAACCGCTCCATCGGGTCGCCCCGTTCGCGGAGCCAGCGGGCCACCGGGGGCAGCGGCACGGGGCCGACCGCGTCGGGGACCGGCCCGGCGGCCGGGGACTCCCCGGTCGCGAGGTCGCGGGCGACGCGCGCCAGCCCGGCCGGGGAACGGTGGCGGAAGACGTCCCGCGGGGTCAGTTCGAGCCCGGCCCGCCGGGCCCGGCTCGCGAGCCGGATGGCGCCGATGCTGTCCCCGCCCGCCACGAAGAAGTCGGTGTCCGCGTCGGCCCCCGCTCCGAGGATCTCGTCGAACAGGTCGCACAGGACCTTCTCCCGGGCGCCCCGCGCGGCCCGCCCCGGGCCGGTGCCGCGGGACGGTGCGGGCAGCGCGCGCCGGTCGACCTTCCCGTTGCCGGTCAGCGGGAGGGCCTCCAGGGCGACGAACGCCGAGGGCACCATGTACTCGGGCAGCCGGTCCGCGAGGTGCGCCGGTAGCCCGGCGAGCTCCGGGCCGCCCGCGCCCGGGGCCGGGACGACGTAGGCGACGAGGTGCCTCTCCCCCGGCCGGTCCTCGCGCGGCACCACGGCCGCCTGGGCGACCGCGGGGTGCCCGCCGAGGACCTCCTCGATCTCGCCCGGCTCGATGCGAAAGCCCCGGAGCTTGACCTGCTGGTCGACCCGGCCCAGGTATTCGACCAGGCCCTCCGCGGACCTGCGCACCAGGTCGCCTGTGCGGTACATCCTCTCCCCCGGCGCGCCGAAGGGGTCCGCGGCGAACCGCTCCGCGGTGAGGCCGGGGCGCCCTAGGTAGCCGCGGGCCAGGCCGGTGCCCGCGATGTACAGCTCGCCCGGCACACCGGTCGGGACCAGCCGCAGGCACTCATCGAGCACGTACAGCCGGGTGCCGTCCAGGGCGCGGCCGATGGGCAGGGAGCCGGGGCGGTCGTAGCGCGGGGGCACCTCGTGGCAGGCCGCGAAGGTGGTGGTCTCCGTGGGGCCGTACCCGTTCACCACCCGCAGTTTCGGGCAGGCGGCGCGCACCCGCCGCACCGACTCGGGCGGGACGACGTCCCCGCCCGCCCAGACCGCGTCGAGCCCGGCGAGCATGCCCGGGTCCTCCTCCGCGACGACCCGGAAGAGCCCGGCGGTGAGCCACAGACCGGTCACCGACTCCTCCCTCAGCGTCCGGGCCAGGACCGCGGTGTCGGGCACCCCGGCGGGGGCGACCACCACGGTTCCACCGGACAGCAGCGGGACCCAGAGCTCGAACGTCGCCGCGTCGAAGGTGTGCGGGGACTGGAGCAGCATCCGACGGTAGGCGGGGTCGCCGAACCGGTGGTCGTCGGCGAGCGCCACCACGTTCCCGTGGGTGACCGCGACCCCCTTGGGGACGCCGGTCGACCCCGAGGTGTACATGACATATGCGAGGTCGTCGGGGGCCGGACGGGGGTGCGCGACCGGGCGGCCGACCGCGGCACCGCCCGCGGGGGCGCCGTCGGCGACCGGCACCACGCGGACGTCGCCCGCCGCTGCGGGGAGCAGGGTGTCCGGGTCGGCGACGACCGTGCGCACCCCCGCGCCGGTGAGGGCCCGCGCGGTGCGGTGCCCGGGTTCGGCGGGGTCGAGCGGCAGGTAGGCGGCGCCCGCCTTGAGCACCCCGAGCAGCGCCACGACCAGATCGGGCGACCGTTCCATCAGGACGGCCACGGCCTCGCCCCGGACCGCTCCGGCCGCGGTGAGGCGCGCCGCCAGCGCGTCGGCCCGGCGGTCCAGCTCGGCGTAGGTGAGGCGGTGCGCGCCGCGCACCACGGCCTCGGCGTCCGGGGTGCGCGCCACCTGCCCGGCGAACCGTTCGACGAGGGTGGCCCCGCAGACCACGGCGTCCGGTCCCGCGGCCCCGGCGGGGGCGACCCCCGCGGCGGTGAGGGCCGCGGCCTCCCCCGGCCCGAGCAGGGGGACCGCGCCGACCCGGGTACCGGGGTCCGCGGCCAGGGCGGTCAGAACGCGGACCAGCCGGTCGGCCAGCGTCCGCGCCGTTCCCTCGTCGAACAGGTCCGTCGCGTACTCGACGGTCCCCCTCAGCCCTGCGGGCCCGCCGTCTCCGTGCTCCTCCGTGAAGTCGAAGGTGAGGTCGAACTTGGCCACGTCCAGGAGGACGGGCTCGTGGTCGACGGTCAGGCCCTCCAGCCGCCAGGGGCGGGCGGCCTGCGCCGGCGTCGCGGTCAGCACCACCCGCACCAGCGGGTCGCCCGTGGCGGACCGCTGGACGCCGACCAGGTCGAGCAGCCGCTCGTACGGCAGGTCCTGGTGGGCGAAGGCCTCCGTGTCGCCCTCCCGCACCCGGCCGAGGAGTTCCCGCAGGGTCGGGTCGGCCGACACGTCGGTGCGCAGCACCAGGGTGTTGACGAACTGTCCGACCAAGCGTTCCGCGCGCTCGTCCGGGCGGCCGGACACCACCGTGCCGAGGATGACGTCGGTGCCCGCCCCGAGCCTGGACAGCAGGGCCGCCAGCGCGGTGTGCAGCACCATGAAAACGGTCGCTCCGGCTCCGGCGGCGAGCGCCGCGAGGGCGCGGTGCAGGTCGGCGCCGACGGTGAACACAACCGTGCCGCCCCGGTGGCTCGGCCGGGCCGGGCGGGGCCGGTCGGCCGGAACCTCCAGTGCGTCCGGCCTCCCGGCCAGCCGCCGGGTCCAGTAGTTCGCCTGGGAGGCGAGCGGTCCGTCCGGGTCCCCGGCGTCCCCCAGGACCCGGTGCCGGTGCACGGCGAAGTCCGGGTACTGGAAGTCGAGTTCCGCCCAGTCCGGTTCCGTCCCCGTGGTCCGGGCCCGGTACGCCTCCGACAGGTCCTCTCCCAGCAGCGGCACCGACAGCCCGTCGAGCACCAGGTGGTGGGCGCTCAGCAGCAGGAGGCGGTCGGACGGGCCCATGACCAGCAGCCGCACCCGCAGCGGGGGTTCCGCGGCCAAATCGAAGGGCAGCGAGCAGAACCGCTCGACCTCCGACCGCCGCTCCTGCGGGGCGACCTCCGCCGTGGTGAACTCGGGCTCCCACCCACCCGGCGGGTGCACCCGCTGGTAGGGGTCGCCGCCCGGATCGACCGGGAACGACGTCCGCAGCGCCTCGTGGCGGGCGACCACGTCGCGGACGGCGGCCCGCAGCGCGCCCGTGTCCGGCTCGCCGCGGAGCCGCAGCGCGACGGGGACGTTGTAGACGGCGCCAGGACCCTCCAGCCGGTCCAGCAGCCACAGGCGCCGCTGGGCGGGGGCGAGGGGGATCCGGTCGGGCCGTCGGCCGGGCTCCGGAGCGGGGAACGGGACGGGCTCCGGCTCGGCACCGACGACGCGCAGGGCGAGTTCGGCGACCGTGGGGGCGAGGAACACGTCCCTCACCGCCACGGCGGTGGCGAGCTTCTCAGCGGCGCGACTCGCCAGCCGGACCGCCAGAAGCGACGTACCGCCCAGGGCGAAGAAGGAGTCCTCCGCCCGGACTCCGGTCACCCCGAGCACCTCGGCGAACACGTCGCACAGCAGGCGTTCGGTCGGGGTCCGGGGGGCACGTCCGCTCCCTGCCGTGAAGCCGGGCGCGGGCAGGGCCCCCCGGTCGACCTTGCCGTGGGGGGTGAGGGGCAGATCGTGCAGGACCAGTACGGCGTCCGGCACCAGGTGCGCCGGGAGCCTGGCCGAGAGGGAGGCACGCAGGGCCCGCGGTTCCGGCGCGGCACCGGGTGCGGGAACGGCGTAGCCGACCAGGTGCCGCACTCCCGGCCCGTCCTCCCGGACGACGACGACCCCCCGGGCGACCCCGGGCTCCGCCGCCAGCGCGACCTCCACCTCGCCCGGTTCGATGCGAAAGCCCCGGAGTTTGACCTGCTGGTCGGCGCGTCCGAGGAACTCCAGGGTGCCGTCGGGATGCCGCCTCGCCAGGTCCCCCGACCGGTACATGCGCTCGCCCGGGGCCCCGTAGGGGTCGGGGACGAAGCGCTCCGCGGTCAGGGCGGCCCGTCCCAGGTAGCCGCGGGCCAGGCCGGCCCCGGAGAGGTACAGCTCCCCCTGCCCTCCCGGCGGTACCGGTTGCAGGTGCGCGTCCAGCACCTGGATGCGGGCGCCGCGGATCGCGGTCCCGAGCGGGGCCCGACCGTCCTCGCCCAGCGGGTCACTCAGGGTCACCAGGACGGTCGCCTCCGTGGGCCCGTAGGCGTTGACCATCCTCCGTCCCCGGTGCCACCGCCGCACCAGTTCCGGCGGGCAGGCCTCACCGCCCACGACGAGGACTCCGCCGGGCAGCACCTCGGGCGTACAGGGGACGTCGGCGAGGACCGAGGGGGGCAGGAGGACGTGCGACACCGCGTGGCGGACCAGGAATTCCGCGAGTTCGGCGCCGAGCGGGGGCTCCGCCGGGCCGACCACGAGGGTCGCACCGGAGAGCAGCCCCGTGCACAGCTCCCAGAAGGCCGCGTCGAAACTCGGTGAGGAGAACTGCATCACCCGGCTGCCCGGCCCCGCCCCCAGGCGCTCCGCCTGGGCCTTCAGCAGGCTCGCCACGCCCTGGTGGGAGACCACCACCCCCTTGGGGAGGCCGGTCGAGCCCGAGGTGTAGATGACGTAGGCCGGCTGCCGGGGCCGGGTCCGGCGCACCGGGTCGGTGTCGGGCGCTCCGGCCGCGGTGTCGGCCGAGTCCAGTACCAGGGCCGGTGCGGCGTCGCCGAGGATGTGGTCGATCCGCTCCGCCGGGTAGTCGGGGTCCACCGGCAGGTAGGCCGCCCCCGACTTGAGCACGGCGAGCACCGCCACCACCAGCTCCACCGACCGGCGCATGCGCAGCGCGACCAGCGACTCCGGGCCCGCGCCCCGCGCGATCAGGGTGTGCGCGACGCGGTTGGCCCGCCGGTTCAGCTCCGCGTAGGTCAGGGACGCGTCGTCCGACACCAGGGCCACCGCCTCCGGTGTGCGCGACACCGCCGCCTCGAACAGGTCCGCCACGGTCGCGGCGGGCTCGGCGGGCGGCCCGGCACTCCCCTCGTGCAGGAGCAGTCCGCGCTCGTCGCCGCTCAGCAGGTCCACCGCCCCGAGGGCGCGGTCGGGCTCGGCGGCGACCCGTTCGACGAGCCGGACGAAGCGGTCGGCGAACGACTCGGCCGCGCCCTCGGTGAACAGGTCGGTGGCCCAGGTGAGCGCGATCCGGGCGGAGACCGTTCCGTCCGGTGCCCGCCGCTCCCGGGCCTCGACGACCAGGTCGAAGGTGGACGATCCGACCTCCCCCTCCTCGGCCGCGGCCCGCGCGCCCGGGAGCCGCAGCACGTTCTCCGCCCCGTCCTGGAGCACCAGCATCACCTGGACCAGGGGGTGGTGGGCCATCGACCGGGTCGGGTTGACCAGGTCGACCACCTCCTCGAAGGGGAGGTCCTGGTGGGCGAGCGCCTCCAGGTCGCCCCGCCTCACCCTGCGCAGCAGCTCCCGGAAGGTCGGGTCCCCGGAGGCGTCGGCGCGCAGCACCACCGTGTTGACGAAGCAGCCGACCAGGTCGTCCAGACGGGGGTCGGGGCGGCCCGCCACCGCCGTGCCGACGGGGATGTCGGTCCCCGAACCGGTCCGTGCGAGGAGCGCCGTCAGCGCGGCGTGCAGTGCCATGAAGGGGGTCGTGCGCTCGTCCCGAGCCAGGGCGGTGAGCCGCCCGTAGGCGGCATGCGGGATGTCCGCGGAGAGGGTCCGGCTGTGGTGCGTGGGTACGGCGGGACGCGGCAGGTCGGCGGGCAGCGCGAGGAGTTCGGGCATGCCCGACAGCCGCTCCCCCCAGTACCGCCGTGCGGCCTCCCGGCCCGGTTGGTCGTCGAGCAGGTGGAGCGCGTGGTCCGCGTACTGGAGCGGCAGCGGCTCCCAGGACGGCGCGGCGCCCCCGCACCGTGCGGTGTAGGCGGCCGACAGGTCGCGCAGGAGCGGTCCGGTGGAGGCGCCGTCGGAGGCGATGTGGTGCAGGACCACCACGACGGCGTGCTCCCGTTCGGACACGTGGAGGACGTGGGCCCGCAGCGGGATCTCCCGGGTGATGTCGATCGGCCGGAGCGCCACCGCGCGGACCGCCTCGTCGAGGCCGGCCGCCGGCACCGTGCGCTCCGTCATCAACGGTACGGCCCCGGGCAGCACCCGCTGCCAGGGCTCTCCGTCGGAGGAGGGGTAGACGGTGCGCAGGACCTCGTGGCGTCCCGCCACGTCGGCCAGGGCCGCGCGCAGTGCGCCGGTGTCCAGGGGCCCGTCCCAGCGCAGCACCCAGGGCCGCAAGTACGTGGTGCGCACACCGTCGAGCTGCTGGAGGAACCACAGCCGCCGCTGGGCGGGGGACAGGGGCGGCCGCTCGGGCCGGGGGCGCGCGGCCTGGGCGGAGCGGTCGCGTTCGCTGTGGCGCACGCGGGCCGCGAGGCCGCGGACCGTGGCGGTGTCGAAGACGTCGGCCACCGAGATCCGCGCGCCGAGGGCCTCTCCCGCGCGGGCCGCGAGGCGGACCGCGGTGAGCGAGTGGCCGCCCAGGGCGAAGAAGTCGTCCTCGGTGCCGATGTCGGACAGGTCGAGGAGTTCGGCGAAGATCCCGCACAGGAGGGACTCCTCGGGGGTCTCGGGCGCCCGGCCCGTGCCCGCGTCGAACACGGGCGCGGGAAGCGCCCCGCGGTCGAGCTTGCCGTTGCCGGTGACCGGCAGCGCGTCCACCACGACGACGGCGGACGGGACCATGGCGGGCGGGAGCAGGCCGCCCGCCGCGGTCCTCAGACCACCGGGGTCGAGGGCGGAGCCGTCCCGCGGGACGGCGTAGGCGACGAGCCCGGGACCGCCGGGCAGGTCGTCACGGAGCAGCACGGCGGCCTGGGAGACCCCGGGGAGGCTGGCCAGGGCCTCCTCGATCTCGCCGGGTTCCATCCGCTGCCCGCGCAGCTTGATCTGGCGGTCGGTCCGACCCAGGAAGCGCAGCGCACCGTCCGATCCCCAGCGGGCCAGGTCGCCGGTGCGGTACATCAGGGTCCCGGGCGGGCCGTACGGGTCGGCGACGAACCGCTCCGCCGTGGTCCCGGGGCGGCCGAGGTAGCCCCGGGCCAGCCCGGTCCCGGCCAGGTACAGCTCTCCCGCGGTGCCGTCGGGCACCGGACGTAGGGCCGCGTCGAGGACGTGGACCCGGGTGTTCCAGATCGGGGCGCCGATCGGGACCCCGGCCTCCGGCGACTCCCTGTCGCACGCCCACGCGGTGACGTCGACGGAGGCCTCGGTGGGCCCGTACAGGTTGTGCAGGATCGGTCCGAAGCGGGCGGTGAAGTCGCGCTCCAGGGAGGCGGGCAGCGCCTCGCCGCTACAGATGACCGCGCGCAGCGCACCGGTCCGGGCGGTCGGCCCGGCGAGGTACTCGGCGAGCATGGAGGGCACGAAGTGGGCGACGGTGACGCCCCGCTCCTCGATGAGGCGGCCCAGGTAGGCGGGGTCGCGGTGCCCGTCGGGCCGGGCCACCACGAGGGCGGCCCCGGTGTGCAGGGGCCAGAAGAACTCCCACACGGAGACGTCGAACACCGCCGGCGTCTTCTGGAGCACACGGTCCCGCCCGCCGAGCCGGTACCGGTCCTGCATCCAGAGCAGCCGGTTGGCGATGCCGCGGTGGGACACGACCACGCCCTTGGGCCGCCCGGTGGTCCCCGAGGTGTGGATGACGTAGGCGGGGTGCTCCGGGCGCAGGTCGCGCGCGGGCGGGGTGTCCGGGAGCGCCGCCAGGTCCTCGCGCACGCCGGGGGAGTCCAGGTCCACGCGGGGAGCGTCGAAGGGGGGCAGCGCGCACCCCTCGGTGGTGACCACGCACTGGACGCCGGCCTCGTCGAGGACGGCGCGGATGCGCTCGCCCGGGTGTCCGGGGTCCAGGGGCAGGTAGGCGCCGCCCGCCTTGTGGACGGCGTGCAGGGCGGTGACCAGGCCGACGGAGCGGGGGACCGCGACCGCGACCCGGGCCTCGGGACCGACGCCCAGGCCGACCAGCAGGTGGGCGAGGCGGTTGGCCGCGGCGTCGGCCTCCGCGTACGTCAGGGAGGCGTCCTCGCCGATCAGGGCGGGGGCGGACGGAGTGCGTGCGGCCTGGGCCTCGAAGAGGTCCGGCAGCGTGTCCGCGGGGACGGCCCGGCCGGTCGCGTTGCGCTCGACCACGATGCGCCGGTACTCCCGCGCGTCCATCAGGGGCAGGTCCGAGAGCGGTGTGCCGGGGGCCCCGGCCGCGGCCTCCAGGAGCCTCAGGTAGCGGTCGGTCAGCGCCAGGACTGTGGACTCGTCGTAGGAGTCGGCGGCGTAGTCGGCCTCCAGGACGAGTCCCGGCTCCCCGCCGGAGCCGGACGGGGGCCGCTCCCGGAAGGTGAACTGGAGGTCGTACTTGGCCGACGCCGGGCGCAGGACGTCGGCCTCGACCCGCAGCCCCTCCAGGGCGACCCGGCCCTGGTCGCGGCCCTCGAACAGCAGCATGGTCTGGAAGAGGGGGTGGCGGGACGCAGCGCGCGGCGGGTTGAGCACGTCCACCAGCCGGTCGAAGGGCAGGTCCTGGTTCTCGTAGGCGGCCAGGCTCCCCTCCCTGACCCGGCCCAGGAGGTCCTGGAACGCCGGGTCGCCCGAGGTGTCGGTGCGCAGTACCAGGGAGTTGGCGAAGAGGCCGACGGCGGCGTCGGCGCGTCCCCCGTCGCGGCCCGCGACGGCGGCGCCCAGGGGGATGTCCTCCCCGGCGCCGAGCCGGGTGTAGAGGGCGGCCAGGCCGGCCTGGGCCACCATGAAGAGGGTGGCGCGGTGCTGGCGGGCGAGACGCATCATGTCCCCCCGCAGGTGCGCGGGCGCGTCCCGGCGGACCCGGCCCGCGGGGCGCACGCCGCGCGTGCGGGGGCGATCGGCGGGAAGGGGGAGTTCGGCGGGCAGCCCGGCGAGCGCGGTGCGCCAGTACCTGGCCTGGCGGGCGAGGGGGCTGTCGGGGTCGGCCTCCGCGGCCTGTGCCGCGACCTGCCGGCGCAGTGTGTGCTCGGTGTACCGGAGCGGCCGGTCCCGGAACACCGGTGCCTCCCCGGCGGAGCGGGCGGCGTAGGCGAGGGCGATGTCGGCGGCCAGCACGTCCATCGAGACGCCGTCCGTCGCGATGTGGTGCTGGAGGATCAGCAGCACGTGGCGGTCCGGGGCCAGGCGGAACAGGTCGGCCCGGACGGGCGGTTCCCCGGCCAGGTCGAAGGGGCGACCCGCCGCCCGGGCCAGCGCGGCGTCGAGTTCCCCGGGGGCGGTGTCGTGCAGGGCGAAGGGCGGCTCGGCGCCGACCAGGACTTGCTGGTACGGAACGCCGTCGCGCACGGGGAAGACCGTGCGCAGCGCCTCGTGGCGGGCCGCGGCGTCGGCGAACGCGGCCCGGAGCGCGGACGCGCGCAGGGGGCCGTCCAGCCGCCACACCCAGGGCACCAGGTAGGCGGTGCCGGTTCCGGGGAGCTGCTGCTGGAACCAGACCCCGCGCTGCGCCGGGGACAGCGGCATCGTCCCCGTCGGTGCGGCGTCCGCGGGCTCCCCGTCGGCGCCCGCGCCGTCCGGGGCGTCCGTCAGGCGGGCAGCGAGGTCGGCGAGGGAGGGGGCGCCGAGCACGTTCCGGACGGTGATCCGGGCGGACGCGTCGGAGCGCAGGCGGGCGACCAGGCGCGCGGCGGCCAGGGACTGCCCGCCCAACTGGAGGAAGTCGGCGTCGGGGTCGACGGCGGGCAGCCCCAGGAGTTCGGCCACCAGCCCGCACAGGACGCGTTCGCGCTCGGTGCGCGGGGCGCGTCCGGCGACGGCGCCCACAGGTGCGGGGTCGGGGGCGGGCAGGGCCGCCCGGTCCAGCTTGCCGTTGTGGGTGAGCGGCAGGGATTCCAGCACGTGGAGCACGGGCCGCATGTAGGTCGGCAGGGTCCGCTCGACGTGCCGCTGGACGTCGGACACCAGGCTCCGGTGGTCGGCGGCCGGCGTCCCGGCGGCGCGGCCGACGTACCGCTCCGGTGCACCGTCCAGGGGCCCGACCGTCCGGTAGAGGCCGGTCAGCGGGGTGTCGGAACCGCCGTCGGGGAGCAGGACCGCCTCGAAGGAGTCGTCGTCCCCGGCCGCCCAGGTGGCGAGGGCCGTGAAGCCGTGCTCGCGGGCCTGCGCCGCCAGTTCGTCCGGGTCGACCGCGCCCGGGGCGTCCCGGGCCGTCCGCCCGTTGGGGACGCCGGTGACGCGCAGGGGGCCCGTTCCGTGCCCGCGCAGGAGGTCCGCGAGACCGGGGAGCGCGTCCGCGCCAGGGCTCCAGCGCGCGGACGGGACCGGTGCCAGGTCGCAGACGCCCGGCGCGGTGTGCAGGACGACGTCGTACCGGTAGCGGCTCAGCTCGTTGTCGTAGCCGCCGGACTTCAGCCTGACGTCGACGCCGGTGACCTCCGGGACCTCCCGGGCGAGGGCGAGGAAGTACTCGGGGTCGATCAGCAGGTCCTGGAGTCCGCGCCGTTCGAGGTGCCGGCGGCTGAGCACGTCCCCGACGAACAGCGCGCCGCCAGGTGCCAGCAGGCCGACGGCCTGGCGCAGCACCCTGGAGAGGTAGGCGGCGTCGGGGAAGTGCTGGGCCACGGAGTTGATGACGACGGTGTCGAAGCCCCCCGCGGGCAGGCCGGTCACGTCGTCGGCCGGCTGGGCGCGCAGCACGACCTTCCGGGCCAGGTCCGGGCGCTCCCGGCGCAGCTGATCGCCGAGCGCCTCGATGACCTGCCGCGAGAGGTCCGTCCCCCAGTACTCCTCGCACCGCTCGGCGAGGGGGGCCAGGACCAGGCCGGTTCCGACGCCGATGTCCAGGACGCGGACGGGGCGCAGTCCGCCGATCCGCTCCACGACCGCGTCGCGCCAGCGCCGCATCTGGTCCAGCGGGAGAGGGCGGCCGGTGGCGCTGTCCAGCCAGACGCCGAAGTCGTCGCCGAGGGGGGCCGACCCGGCCTCGGCGTACTGCTCGTCGTAGACCTTGCGCCAGAGCGCGACCTGGTCCTCGGCGTCGGCGGCCCCGCGGCGCGGCACGACATAGCCGACGAGGATCCGCTCCCCGGACCCGCTCTCGTGCGGGAGCACCGCGGCGCGGGCCACCCCGGGGTGCTCCGTGAGGACGTGCTCGATCTCCCCCAGTTCGACCCGGAAGCCGCGTACCTTCACCTGGCTGTCGCTGCGGCCCACGTATTCGAGGAGGCCGTCCGGGCCCCGCCGCGCCAGGTCCCCGGTGCGGTACATCCGGGTTCCGGGCGGTCCGAACGGGCAGGCGACGAACCGCTCGGCGGTCAGCCCGGGGCGGTCCCGGTAGCCCTGCGCCAGTCCGTCCCCGGCGATGTAGAGGTCGCCCGTCCGCCCGTCCTCGACCGGTTCGAGGCGCTCGTCCAGGACGTACACCCGCGTGTTGAGGACGGGGGTGCCGATGGCCGGGGCGCCGGGCCGCCCGTCCAGGGTCCACGCGGTGGACCACACCGTGGTCTCGGTGGGGCCGTAGAGGTTGGTGACCGAGGGCGCGGACCGGCGCAGCGCGGCGGCCAGCGGCGCGGGCAGGGCCTCGCCTCCGACCAGGACCCGCAGTCCCGCGAGCATCTCGCCCTGCTCGTCCGCCAGCAGCTGCCAGTGGGACGGGGTGGCCTGCACGACCGTCACCCCGTGCTCGCGGACCAGGGCGGCCAGCTCGGCCGGGTCCGCCGTCGCCTCCGCCGGGGCGAGGACGACGCGGGCGCCCCGCGCCAGCGGCAGGAAGAGTTCCACCACGGCGATGTCGAAGGACACGGTGGTGACGGCGAGCAGCCGGTCCCGCGCGTGGAGGGGGGCGACCTCCTCCATGGCGCGCTGGAAGTTGGCGAGGGCCCCGTGGCCGACGACCACGCCCTTGGGGCGCCCCGTGGAACCGGAGGTGTAGATGACGTAGGCGGGGTCGGCCGGGTGCCTCCGCCGCTCCGTCCCCGGGGCGGCGGGCGGTTCGGCGGCGAGGGCGTCGATCTCGCGACGGGTCCGCGCCTCGTCGACCAGCAGCGGCGGCGGCCCGCCCTCCGCAGCCAGGGCGGGTGCCGTGTCCCGGGAGGCGACCAGCAGCGCCGGCGAGGTGTCCGCGAGGATCCCGGTGAGCCGGGCGGCGGGCTGCTCCGGGTCCAGGGGGACGTAGGCCGCCCCCGCGGCCCAGACGGCCAGGAGCGCCACCACCAGGTCCGGGGTGCGCGGCAGTGCCACGGCCACGAGGTCCCCGCGCCCGACGCCCCGCTCCGCCATCCAGCGCGCCGTCCCGTGGACGCGGGACATCAGTTGCGCGTAGGTGAGCCGTACGTCCCCGGCGACCAGCGCGACGGCCTCCGGGGTCCGACCCGCCCTGGCCTCGATCAGGCGGAGGAGGGGCGCCGGGGGAATTCGGTCGTGTGTCTGTCGTTGCACGCGTCTCACCATCCACGTATTCGCGGCCGCGGCCGGAGGACTGGTCGTCCGGGGAAGTCGGGGAACCGGGGCCGGGGGGCCGGCCCCGGGCACGTCGGGGGTTCGGGGGTCGGCGGGGCACCGACTGGGAGGGGTCAGTCCTGGTCCATGGCGCGGACCAGGCTCAGCGGGCGCATGTCCGTCCATCGGGTCTCGATGTGGTCCAGGCACTCCTGCCGGCCCGCCCGCAGCTCGCTGCTCCAGCCCTCGGGGATCTCGGCGAAGACCGGCCAGAGCGAGTACTGGCCCTCATCGTTGACGAGGGCGTGGTACTCGGCGTCGTCGTCCTCGAAGGGGTTGCTGTTCATCGCTGGGTCGCCTCTCTCTTGTTTTCCTGCGGTTCCGGTGATGGGCCCCCGGTCCGGCCGCGGTCGCGGCCGATCCAGGTGCGTTCGAGGTTGGAGATCAGGTCGGCGCTGTAGAGTCGGCGCGACTGCCCGCGCGTGTACTCGGCCATGTAGGTGCGGAAGGCGTCTTCGGGTTCCTCGGCGAGGCGCATCATCCGGCGATTGGCGACGACAGCCGGGTTGGCCAGGCGTTGTGCCGCCGCGGCCACCGCGCCGTCCATCTCCACGGCGGGTACGACCTCGTCGGTGAGCGCCGCGCCCTCAGGACCGGCCACGGGTATCCTGCGGTCGGCGAAGATCATCTGTCGGGCGGTACGGGGGCCCAGAAAACGGCTCAACCGCAGATTGGCGGCTCCCGGGATGATGCCCTCCTGCAGGGCGGGCAGGGTGTAGTACGCGTCGGAGTCGGCGATGACATGGTCGAAGACCAGCGTCTGCTGCGCCCCTCCCCCGATGGCGAACGTGTCCACAGCCGCGATCCAGGGCTTCTCGACGGCGCAGGGCCCGGTCAGCCCCCGGTAGATCTTGCTGAGATAGCCCAGTTCCCGGCGCAGCAGAAACCCCAGCAGGGAGATCCTCCCCTGGTAGAGGTGGGTGAGATTGATGCCCGCGCTGAAGACGCGTCGCCCCCGGTACCGTGGGTGGGTCATCGGCGCGCCGCGAAGCACGCCGACCGACGCCCGGTCGTCGAGCAGGACCAGGTCGACCGCGGTCTCCAGGGCCTCGACCACCTCGTTGTCCTCGGCATTGAGATAGCGCTGGTGGCCGAGGAGGACATGGCCGGCTCCCCCTCGGAATTCCACGTGCACGGGTCCGATGTCGATACGGGACCCGCCGCCCTCCCCCTGGAGGGCGAGGGCGCGCATGGTGGGTCTCCGCATGGAGTCGAGGAGGTGCCGCCCCGGCTCCGGCGCGTTGAGCACAGCACCGAAGAACACACCGAGTTCCTGTTCCCGGCCGTCCTTGTACCGTTGGCCGCTTCCCTGGTCCTCGTCGAGTTCCGTCACGGTGGGCACGAGGCCCGGTACCGCCGCGGCGGCTCGTTCTGCCAGCATGTGCAGCCGGGGAAATTCGGTACGGCCGCCCGTCGCCCTGTCGTACACCTCACCGGCGTGCAGGCGGAGGAAATCCTCGCGGAGCCGAAGGCCCTGCTCCCTCAGGGCGGCACGGTCCCCGGCACGGGTGTCCCACTCACCCACCGGAGGCAGCGAGGCGAACTCCTTTCTCTCGATGCGGAGCAATTCCACGAGCGCGTCTCTGTCTTTGTCGAAGACGCCGGAGAACTCCACCTCGGCGGCGGTCTTTGTCATTTCTCCTGGTGCGGAGGGCATCTGATTCACCAATCCCGGGTGCGGAGGATCACGGATGGGGAGAAGGGTCGGACCGCCCGGTGGAACACCCGGTCGGCGGTGCCGCGGTCCGCAGGTCAGGCGGCCGGCTCCGGCCAGGCCGCCTCCCGTAGTTCGCGGCGGCCGACCGCGTAAAGGATGAGCGCCGCGCACCCGCCGCCGAGCACCAGGAGCGCGGTCCCCGCCGATGCGAGCATCAGCAGCAGCGAGGTCAGGAGCGCGCCGAGGGGAGCGCCCAGGGTGAAGAGGGTCATGACCGCGGCGATGGTGCGCCCGCGGTGCTCCTCGGGCACCTGGCGGAAGATCAGGATGTCGACGAGGACGCGTAGCACCGGCATGCCGAGGGTCGAGCAGAACAGCAGTGCCGCGGCCCACCACGGGCCGAGCTGCACCGAGAGGCCGGCGAGCACCGGCACCTGCACCGCGGCCACGGCGAGCAGGATGACACCGGGACGGAACCGGGCGTGCAGGGGTTTGACGAGCGCCGCCCCGACCAGCCCGCCCAGAGCGAGACCGGCCGTGGCGACCCCGACGGCCGGGGCCGGTACGGACTGCTCCCTGAGCACGACCACGGAGAGCAGCACCACGGGGGCGCCCACCGTGTTGAGCGCCGTGACGACCAGGATCGCCGCGCGCAGGGTGGAGCGGTTCCACAGCGCCGCAAGGCCGGCGAACATCCCGCCGCTCCCCCGGCCGGGCCGACCGCCGTCGGCCCGGCCCTCCCCGGGCGGCCTGATGAACAGGGCGGTCGCCCAGGACAACAGGGAGAGCACGCCCATGGAGAGCAGGGCGGCCGTGGCCGAGAAGCCGTAGAGGAGGCCGGCGAGCGGCGGCCCCGCCAGCCCGGCCCCGTGGGCCCTCACCTCGTCCTGGGCCAGCGCGGTGGTGAGCTGGTCGGGGCGGACCAGGGAGCGCAGCAGGAGCATCCTGGCCGCTCCGCTGAAGGGCATGGCGGCTCCGAGCACGGCGGCGACCGGCAGCATCACGGCGACGGAGAGCAGCTGGGCGTAGGCCGCCCCCGCGACCGCGAGCATGACCGCGGCGCGCAGGCCGTCCGCCCACAGCAGTACGGACCGCGGGCTCCGCCGGTCGACCACCTGACCGGCGGGCAGGCCGCAGAGGAAGGCGGACAGGAGCTGCACGGCGGCGAACAGACCGACCCAGGCCGGTGACCCCGTCAGGGACAGGAGCAGCAGAGGGAAGGCGATCTCGGCCGCTTCGGACCCCAGGCTGTAGGCGGCAGACCCGGACCAGAGCAACTGGAATCCGCGGTTGCGCCGCAGGGGCGGGGCGGACGCCCTTCCGGTCGTCGTCCCCTCACCGCCGCCCGCCTCGTCGGCGGGCATGCTTCCGGCCATCACGTCCCTTTCTCGGGGATCTCGGGGTTGGTCGATTCACGTACTTCGGTGCACCTCGCAGGCACGCCGGGCCGCGGGCGGCGCCCGCACGGCGAAACGGACCCCCACGGGCCGTGCCGGACGGGACGGCGGCCTTCCTGTGTGCCGGTGGGGCGCGGTCAGCGGCGCACGCCGCTCGCACACGCCCGGACGACGCCGCGCCGCCTCACCGGTTCTCGGGCGCATTCCCTCCCCTGGACGGGGAGTCGGATTTCGGCGCGCTTCCCCTCGCGCCGATTCCGGGGAATGGATATTCTCGACCTCCGTGAACGGGCACGGCGCCCGCGATCTCCGACCCGGGGGAAAGGGTCGGAGATCACGGGGCCGCCCCGGTAAAGGCGGCGCCGCGCGAGCGCATGGCGGGATCCGGTACCGGATCCCGCCCGCTCGACGGACGGTCGGCGGACCCTTCCGGCAGTTCAACCTACATGGAGGGGCGGGGGACTCACGGGATCGAGGTAATTCGAATAATGTTCATGTTCTGCTTTCCACGAACGGACCGCGCAGCGGGTCCCCCGCGGCACGAAAGGTCGAGTTCGAGGAAATTTCAACATCGTAGTAGCAAGTTCCTTTTCTCTGGACCCTGCCTCCGCGATAGATATTAGAACTATTCCGGCATTTGGGGTGTGTCATTCGTGCAGGAAACTTTGTCAGTTGTGCACCGCAGGTGCCGCCGACCGCGCACACCGGCGCGGGTGCGCCGCGTCGCCACGGTCCGCGAGGGCAACGGAACCCCACGTCACCGCCTTCCCCGCGTGGCCCCGCCGGGTCGGGCACCACGCGCGCGTCCGAGGGGGCGGGAGGAGGCGCCGCGGCCCGTGCCGCACCGGCCGGCCACCGCGATGAACCGCAAGGGCGCGGGAAAACCGCACCGCTCCAGGGACGTGGCCGTGATCTGCGCCGCGGCAGGCGTGCGCAGGCCCCCGGGGACGCGTTCGGCGTGCGGCGCGCCCGGTCCCGCGGGGATGCCGTCAGTCAGAGAGGCGGGGATGGTGCTGGTCGCGCCAGGCCCGGGGCGAGACCCCGTAGGCCCGCTTGAACACCTTGCTGAAGTGGGTCGCGTCCACGAACCCCCAGCTCTGGCCGATCGCCGCGATGGTCCGCTGTCGACCGGCCGGACCTGCCAGCTCCCGCCTGCACTCGGCCAGGCGGCGGGTGCGGATCCAGTCCGCGAGCCTGATGCCGGACCGGGACAGCACCGCGTAGAGATGGCGGACGGAGATGCCGTGTACCGAGGCGATCCGCGCCGCGGACAGGTCGGGATCGGCCAGGTGGTCCCGGATATACCGGGTGATCCGGAGGCGGAGCGCGGCCTCGGGCGCCCCGTCGGCCGGATCGGAGCCGCCGTGCCGGGACGCCACCACCGCGCGGAGCAGTTCTATGCTCGGATCCGCGACGGCGTCCGCGTTCTCCCCCCGGTGCAGTTCCTCGCTGGCGGCCAACTGGGAGAAGTAGGAGAAAACGAGGCGCGCGACGGGGTCGTCGGACCTCAGGGGGACGGCGGCGATGTCCCGCAGCCACCGGTCGGGAAGGGTGAGCGCCGCGCGGGGGAAGCGCAGGAAGTGGTGGTCGACCCCCTCCCCGAACACCAGCGTGTAGGGTGCCGTCGACTGGTAGACGGCGAAGTCCCCCGGCCTCAGCAGGCACTCGCGGCCGTTCTGCACGACCAGGCTGGTACCCGCCATCTGGAGCCCGAGGAAGACGGACGGCTCCTCGTCCCGTCGGGCCAAACGCTCCGTCCTGCGGATGACGACGGGGGTCGCCTGCGCGGAGAAGACCCTGAGGGGGCCGACGTCGCCCGGCCGTATCCGGGCGGAGATGTCCCGGTCCGGGTAGTCGTGCTCGATCTCGACCGCGACGATGGACTCCCAGACCGCGTGCCTCAGCACTTCCCGCCGGTCCTGCGGCGGCACGTCCGCGGTGTCCAGAACGGCGTTCACGAGGCGGCCGTCGGATCCGACGGTGGTGGACACCCGGTCGTCCATGATCCCCCTTCTCCCAGTACGTCGCTCACCGGTCGAAACACCGTGTGGAGCACGGACGCTTCCGCCACCTTTGGACAGCGGAGCGCTCCGCCGCGCCCGCGGGGGAACGCCGCGACCGACCGCCGGACGCCCGTCCACGGCAAGGGAGAACGATTATTCCGGAACGAGTGTGAGTGTTCCTTGCACGAAGCTTGAGTCCGCGCACGAGCGAGGGCCGAACCCGCGGAGGCCCTGGTCCTCGGCCCTGGCGCCCTGCCCACCCTCACCGTCACCGGGGTCCGCCTCCTCCTTGGCTGAGCAGGCGGGGTTCGGGCCACTCCCACGGCTCGGCCAGATCGCCCTCGGCGGTCAGGCCGTAGCGCAGGTACTGGGCCTCAGCTGTGGAGTCCTCGCCGTGATTGCCGTTGCCTCGTACCCGGGCCAGGTGAACGAGGGAGTGCACGGTGCCGGCGTTGGCAGCGGTCAGGGCGATGCGCTCGGCGGTCTCATGGTGTCCGGCCCGCTGCTGGTGGCTGATCATGTCTTTCAGCGTCGCGATGTTGCCCGTCTCGGCCGCGCCATAGAGGATCAACTCGACCATGTCCGGGTCCGTGGACCGGCTCAGATCCACCAGCAGAGTGCTCAGGGGGCGGTAGTCGAGTGTCTCCATGGCGTCCTGGAAGATCTGCGTGACCGTCTCAGCGTCACCGGCCTGTTTTTCGAGAATGGCCCCCTGCCACGACCCGCCGGGGGGTTCGAGTGCGCGCTCCCGATGTGGGGTGTCCTTGCCGTTCCAATCCCACTCCGTGAATTCGATTCGGCATCTCGGTGTACGTTGGCGCGTGTTCTGGATGAGGTGCCCGCACCGTTCGGCCTCTTCGTCTTCCCCGGCCCGCTCCTCCCACGGCACGGCCAGACGTTGCAGACTCCAGGGGTCGCCCGCCTGGGAGGCGGCCCGGGCGGCCCGCTCGGCACCTGCATAGTCCCCAAGCCGCACTCGGACATCGACCAGACGGCTCAGTGCCCTTGCGCTGCCCGCGTCAGCGGCGACCTGCCACAGCCGTGCGGCGCTCACATCGTCCCCGGCCCGCTCCCTGAGCCTGGCCAGCCGTTCCCAGGCGATGGGGTCATCGGCATCCTCGGCGACCCACCAAAGCCGGGCGGCGCCCTCGTGGTCTCCGGCATTCTCGCGCAGTCCAGCGAGGTAGGACAGGGCAGCGGAACTGTTGGCGTCCGCTGCTGCGCAGAACAGCCGGGCAGCGGTCAGGAGCCGCCCGCGCCGTTGCGCCGCATGTGCGAGTGGTAGCAGCTCAGAAGCGGATGACAGATGGGTGGTCGCCGCGTCCCAGAACGATGCCGGCGGACACACGAGCCTGCGGCTGAACCGTCCGTGCTGGCGGAGGTAGTCGGCCAGGGCCACCACCCCGGGGAGCGCGCCCATCCCGGACGGGCGCGGCACGTCCGCCAGCGGCGCGGCGACGTGTTTGACCGCGGTACGGGCGTAGGCGAGCGCACCGGCGAACCAGTCCTGGGGGGCGGCGGCACGCTCGGCGGGGGTGAGATAACCCGAGGCAGCCGCCTTGAGGAAGTCATAGGTGACCGGCGCAGTGGCGCCGAGCCGGTAGGCGTCCATGGCGGCGCTGATCAGCGCCCGCCCGTACACCCCGTACTTCCCTGTGGGGTGCTCGTAGTGGTCGACCAGGTCGGGGCCGGCGGCCAGGGTCTGGGTGAGGTAGTCGCCTCCGGTGTCCAGGGCGACTTTCAGGGAGGGGTCCAGGTCGCGGGCTTTGCGGGCTTGTTCCAGCCCGTTGGTGAAGGTGTCGGGTACCTGGGTGTAGCAGGCCTGTCGCAGCAGGGCTCTGACGCGGGGGTGCGGGTCGCCCTGTCCCGGAGCGGGGTGTGCGGCGAAGGTCGCGTCGTGGTCGGGCCACAGGGTCGCGATGACCACCAAGGGCCCTTCGCCGTCCAGCAGGCGCACCAGCGCGGCCGCGACCGCCTCGCCCTCGGCCCCGTCCAGGTAGGTGTGGGCCTCGTTGAGCCACAGCACGGTGCCCGGTCCGAGGGCGTCGGCGGCCACCGCCTGGAGCAGCCCGGTGGCGTCGGCGGGGAAGAGCAGGTCGAAGTCGTCGGGCACCACCGCGCTGAGGGCTTCGTAGGCGGTGCGGGTCTTGCCCGTGCAGGACCTGCCGCGCACCACCGCCAGCAGCGGCCGCGCCTCCGGTGCGAGTGCGCTCTGCAGGTGTTCGCGCAGCTCGCCGTCGTGGGGGCGGGCCACGTACCGTGGCAGCACGAACCCGGTATCGCGGTTGTCGGAGCTGTGACCGGGGATGGCCGGGTGTACGCCGAGCCGTTGCGCGCTCCAGGTGCGCACCAGGCGCGGCGGGTCGACCAACGCGGCCCGCCGGGCGCGCTTCTCCTCGTTTTCCAGAGCTTTGCGGGAGCGTCCGTGCTCGGCTGCCCGCTGGCTCGCCTGGACCCGCTTGTCGTGCTCGGCTTCCCAGGAGGCGCGCCAGCGGCCGGGATCCACCAGGGCGCCGACCGTTTCCCCTCCCCCGATCTCCGCCGGGGCGTCGAGCAGGCCCCGGCGTGCCGCCTCGGTGCGGACCAGCGCGAGCATCTCCTGCAGCAGGCCAAGCTCCCGGGGTAGGGCCTTGCCCCCGAGCCACTCCCCGATCGTGGTCGGCGAGGTGCCCACCGCGCGGGCCAGGGCCCGGTTCGACGGCTCCCCTTCTAACAGGCCCTTCTTGAGCACCCCGACCCGGGCCAGGTCCTGGTGCATGTCCGGTGCCGTGCCCACCGCCGCCCCGCTTCGCTGTCCGGTGTCCGCAAGAGATCGCTTGCGGACACCGTCAGGGTAGGGCCGCCACCAGCGGCCCGCCACCGCATCGTCCGGGTTGACCGGTGGCCGATGACGGACACCCCACCGGACAGGGAGCGTCCTTGCCGAGCGGCCCCCACCGGCGGGCCCCATCCCGGGAGGAGCCCCATGTCCGTCGTCCAGGTCCTCGCCCTGCTGCTGGCGGTGTCGGTGGCCGTGCACATCGGCGCCGTCGGCGCGTTCATCGCCTGCCGCGCCGGCCACACCCCGGCCGGTGCGCTCTTGGTCGGCGCCAGCGCCACCGGGACCGCGTGCGTCCTGTACCTGACCGCCGTCGGCGTCTACCAGTGACCTGGCCACCCCCTCGGACCGGCACGCACCCCGTTGCGGGCCGTCCAGCCGGAAGAGATGCCGTACCGGTGGCCGGGTGCCGGCTCGCCGCTCCGAAGCGAACCCACCAGCTCAGCCACCAGCCCGGCGTACCGCGCAGCATCCACCTCATCGAGGAGGCGGCCGGGGCCGACCCCGAGGTGCTGCCCGACCTGGCCGCGCTGCGGCGCGCCGCCCACGACGGTCAACAGCGAACGCGCCGCGCCCAGGAGGAACTGGAGGTCGCCCCACGCCAAGGAGCGCGGGGCCCGGGTGCGGGCCGACCGCTACCAGGCGCAAGTGGAGGCCGTGCGCGCCCTGCACACCCCCGTCCGTGAGCACCCCCGCGCTCCTGGACCCCTACGCGCCCGACACCGCCTGCATCGCATGCGGCCGTGACGTGTTCCTCGGCCGGCAACGCACGACGCCGCCTCCTGACATCCCCGGCCCGCCGCGGCCCGGGGATGGTTGGTCACCACCCCTTCACTAGGCACTGTTTTTTGAACGGGTCAGGTCATGGAGCCAGATCCGGATCGAGGCCACCTGCACGGTCCCGTCGAAGATCACGGCCCGCTTGTCATAACGGGTCGCGACCGCCCGGTTCTGCTTGAGCAGGTTGATCGCCCGCTCCACCGTGTTGCGGACCCGGTAGGCCACCCGGTCAAAAGCCGGGGGCCTACCGCCCGCCGAACCCCGACGACGGCGGTGTTCCCGCTGGTCCCCGGGCTGGGCGATGGTCGCTTTGATCCCACGCCGACGCAGGTGGCCCCGGTTGGCCCGACTGGAGTAGGCCTTGTCGCCCAGGCCCCGGTCCGGGCGGGTCCTTGGCCTGCCCACGCCGCGGGGCAGCCGCAGCGATCGCATCAGGGGTTCGAACATCGGTGCGTCCCCGCGCTGACCCGGGGTGGTGGCCAGCACCAGGGGACGCCGGTGGGAGTCGGCGAGCAGGTGGATCTTGGTGGTCAGCCCGCCCCGCGACCGTCCCAGTGCTTCGGCCCCGTCCGGTTCGTCCCACGCCGTGTCCCCTTTTTCGCGGCCCCGACGGCATGCTGATGGGCGCGCACGGTGGTGGAGTCGATGCCGGCGATGAGTTCCTCGCCGGTGGCGGCGTCGATGCGCAGCCGGTCGGCAATGCGTTGCCAGGTGCCGTCGATGCACCAGCGGCGGTGGCGTCCAGCGGCTGTTTCCCAGGGGCCGTAGCGTTCGGGAAGGTCACGCCAGGGGATGCCGGTGCGGGCACGGAAGAGGATCGCGTTGATGACGCGGCGGTGGTCGGCCCACTTCTTGCCCTTGGGTGGGTCGGCGGGCAGGAGCGGGGCGAGCAGGGCCCACTCGGCATCGGTGAGTTCATGACGGCCGGGCACGTTCACCCAGCCTGCCAGAGCAGGCCCCGCTGCGCTCCCACTTCTACAAAACAGTGCCTAGATGAACACCTGGACTTTCCAACACGTTTTTCCGACACTCCCAGGCGCCGTTCCGCGCCCTCCGTGGGCCTGTCGGCGGGGTGTCCGGGAAACGATCGTTTGACAACAGCCACGGCGCACACCCAATGAACCCGGACATTCCAGGACACCGGGGCGACATCGATCCGATCAGATCCAATGGTTATTGATGACAGGGTTTGACGACAGATAGGGTTGGTACCACCGCACGGAAGGGACCCTGTGATGGCGAACCTGGTCTACAAGCGGGTCTCGACCGACCAGCAGTCGACCGACCGCCAGAACCTCGTCCTTCACGAGGCCGGTATCGAGGACCCGGTCGTCTTCGAGGAACAGGCCGGCACCTCCAGCCGCCTTCACCCGCTCCGGCGCCCGAAGTTCCGCGCGCTCCTCGACTACGCCCGGCCCGGCGACACCGTGCACATCTCCGAGATGTTCCGCCTCGTACGCGGCACCGGCCACATCCTCGACGTGCTCGATGTCCTGCACTCCGACCGCCTCGCCCTGCGCATCCACGACGGCGCTTTCTCCGCCATGGACCTCACCGCCCGCCACCCGCGCACCGGCGAACTGCACTCCACGGTGAAATTCATGGTGCAGACCCTCGCGGCCGCCGGCGAACTCCAGCGCGACCTCCAACGCGAGCTGACCTACGACGGGCTGCGGGCCGCCGAGTCCCAAGGCAACAAGGGCGGACGCCGCCCGGCCATCAAGGCCGACAAGATCACCGCCGTGCGCACCGCCTACCTGGACGGCCGCTCCATCGCCGCCCTGGCCCGCGAGCACGGCGTCAGCCGCGGCGCCGTCCGCACGGCCATCGCCGACCTGCTGCCCGAGCACACCGCCACCGACCACGAGGACACCCCGGCCCCGGAGCCGCCGGTCACCCTCGACATGCCGGGCAAGGTTGCCGACTTCCTCCGCACCGCCGACCTGGACGACGCCGAGCGGGCCGCGCTCGGCCACGGCGTGACCGTACGGCGCGGCCAGGGCTACACCCTGCGTGTCAGCACCGTGCCCGCGGTCCACCGTCGGCTCCTCGCCCGCTGCCGGCCCCTCGACGGTACCGCCACCCCGGCGCAGCGCAAGGCCCGCCGCGAGTACGAGAACCGCGTCAACACCCTCGCGGCCGACAGCCCGCATTGAGAGGACCGCTCCCGCACCGGCCACGGGCGGCTTTCGCGCGCACCTCGGAGGTGAACGCGCCCCGAAGGGCGGGAGTGTCGGCGCGTCGGCCGGGAGAGGGTGATCAAGCCGTGGGCCAAGGAATACGGCGAAGTTCCCGGCATCCCGTAACCCGCTGACCAGACAACAGGTCAAGATCAACTGCCTAGCGTTAATGGCTGTACCGCTACTACTCAAGCCCGGTTCAGCGGGACGCCCCTTCCTTGACGGCGGGGGTGGAGGGGTGCTTCGCGGAAGCGAACTGTCCCGTGGCGATGAGGACCACGACGAGTGCGAGCGGCACGATCCACCCGCTCCAGCCCAGGATCGTCGCCTGCGTGGTGTCGACGTGCTCGCCCGCCCTCGCGAAGAGGAGGTAGGTCCCGCCCGCCCCGTTGAACGCGGCGTGTGCGAGGGCCGCGGGCCACACGGATCCCGACCGGAGCCGCAGCCAGCCGAAGACCGCGCCGACCAAGACGCACATGGCGACCATCGCGGTCAGGCCGAGCCAGCCCGGCGCGTCGGGGTAGTTGTATCCGAGGAGGACGAGCGGGGCGTGCCACAGGCCCCAGATGAGGCCCGTGACCAGGAGGGCCGGGAGCGTACCGAGCGGCATCAGCTTCGGGAGCAGCCACCCCCGCCACCCGAGTTCCTCGCCCAGCGCCGGGATGAGGTTGACGAACGCCGCCAGGGGGAGTGCGGCGAGCTGGATGACGATGAGCGCGCCGGTCGGTAGCGGGATCTCGGCCGCGCCCGCCTGCTCGCCGAGGACCTGCTCGAAGGCGGAGAAGTTCGCGAAGTCGGCCGGGTAGACCCCCAGCAGCGCGCCGACCGGGAGCGCCGCCAGGACGAGCGCGATGGGCACGATGATCCCCAGCGCCGCGTAGCCGAGCAGTCTGCGGACCGGTCGTAGCGGCCACAGCCCGAGCGTCCACGCCTTCTGCCGCGGCCGTTCCACGAAGAACACGACGACGAGGGCGGCGATCGCGGGGGTCATCATCATGGCGGTGGCCACGAGCGGGAACCAGGGGCTGGCGAGCCCGCCACCGAACCAGAGCGGGAGCGCGACGAGCCAGGCGAGTACGAACGCCAGGGCGGTGAACACGCCGACGGATCGCAGATCGCCGCCGCCCATGCGGGGCCCGCCTCGGGTCGTGGTCGTGTTCGGTCCGCCCGGAGAGTCGATGGTCACGGCGTCTGCCCTTCGAGGATGTGCAGACCGGCGATGGTGCGGTCGTCGCGGAACGCGATCCGTGCCGTGTAGTCGCCCGCCTCGAACGAGAGCGGCGTGTTCGTGATCGTCACGTCGCCGGCCCGGGCGGCCTCCGGCTCCGCACGCCCCTCGAAGGCTCCCGCCAGTCCGATGATCTGCGCCCACGCGGCCGCGAGCGCGTCCTCCGACAGGCCGTCGCGCATGGTCGGATCGAACCGCTCGGTGACGCGCGTCCATCGCCCGGACGCGAGGTCCTCGACCACCGAGGCGGCCAGTGCGGCGACGCCGGGGAGCGGCGTGGTGTTCATGGGTTCTCCTGTTCTGGGATCGATCGGTCTGCCGTAGCGCTGGAACGCCGCCTGCCTGCTCACACCGAGCGCGTCACCGACGACCTGCCACGTGGCGCCGTTCTGGCGCGCCTGCTGCACGACAGCGCGCACGACGTCGTCGGCGGCCGCCTGCATGCTCACGGCGCGCCCTATCGAGTCGGCCCAGTCGTCGTCCTTGGTCAGAACGCGTGAGGCGAGGAAGGCCTCCATGCGCACCTTCAGGGCCCGCAGCGCATCTGTCAAATTTTCTTGCATCTGTAAAGGATAGCTTTACAAACGGGCTGTGCGCCAGGGGGTGCGCGCAACGGTGGTCGACGCCGACGAACGCCGCGCGATCCCGGCCCGCCGCGCCGGGAGCCGGTCACCGCGCACGATCGCCCGCGGAACCGGGGTGAGCCCGGTCGTCGTGCACCGCGAGGCCACAGCAGCCCGCAACAGCACCGAACCGCGGTGACAGGGCAACACCGCCCCGGCCGCGGGCCACACTTCGGTCGCCACCGCAGCGTGCGCGACGCATCCTGGAGGTATGCACGCTCCCGACGCCGCCCGCCTGGCCGCCCTGGCCTCCCTGCTGGCCGACCCCACCCGCGCCGGGGTGTGCCTGGCGCTGCTGGACGGGCGCGCCTGGACCGCCGGAGAACTGGCCCGCCACACCGGGGTGGGCGCCTCCACCGTCAGCGAGCACCTGACCCGCCTAGTCGAGGGCGGCCTGCTCGCCCAGGAACGCCAGGGCCGCCACCGCTACGTGCGCCTGGCCGACGAGTCGATGGCACACCTGGTGGAGGCCCTGGCCGCGCACGTGGACCCGGTCCCGGCGCTGACCCGGCGCCCGCGCACCCTGCGCACCCTGCGCACCGTGCACGCCGACCGCGCCCTGGCCCGGGCGCGTACCTGCTACGACCACCTGGCCGGGCGGCTGGGCTGCGCCGTCACCGAGGCCATGACGAAGCGGGGCCTGCTGACCCAGGACACCGGGTTCGCGCTCACCGAGGCCGGGGTGGCCTGGTTCGCCGAGCAGCGGATACCGCTGGCGCGCGGGGGCGAACGCCCACTGGTGCGCTCCTGCCTGGACTGGACCGAACGCCTCCCGCACCTGGCCGGAACGGCCGGGGCGGCGCTGTGCCGCCACGCGCTGGAGGCGGGCTGGTGCGCGCGCATGGGTTCGGGCCGGGCTCTGCGGATCACTGAGCTGGGTGAGCGGGCCTGGCGCGAACTCCTGGGCGTGGAGGCCGCGACCCTTCACTGAGCACCGCGGCGGCGGGCCCCCAAGGGCTCGGCAGCAGCTCCCGTGCTCGATGATGTTCCCGCCCCGTCCCAGCCGCAGCCGGGGCCGCGCCCATCGATGCGGGGCTCAGCGCGCCGCGGCGGGTGGGCCCCCGTCCCGGTGCGCGACGACCCTCCCGTGGCGAAAGGCCGGACACCGCACCCGGCGGGGTGAGCCGCTCAACCGGGGAGGGCGGCCCCGTCCAGCAGGGCGCGGGCGCGCCGTTCCACGTCCTGCACCTCCTGCTCGCACGCCCCCGGCAACCGCGGCTCCCCCGCGGCCAGGGCGTGGGAGGCGCGCAGCGCCACCAGGCTGCGCGACAGGCGCCGGCGTGCGGCCGCGTCGGAGCCCTCGCACTCCCGCACCAGGGCGAGCTCGTGCTCGCACGCGGCCAGGGCCTCGCGCAGGTGGTCCCCGGCGCGGCGGTTGGCGACCGCCGCGCACACCAGGAGTCCGACCGCGGCGCCCAGCACGGTGGCCCACAGCCGCTCGGCGGCCAGTCCGTCCGCGCCCGGGTCGGCGTGGGCCAGGCCCGACAGGGCCAGCGTGAGCGGGGTGACGAACACGATGGCGTAGGAGTAGTTGGTGGTCACCACCAGTTCGGCCGCCATCTGGCACGCCACCACCAGCGCGATGACGCCCAGCGGGGAGTAGTCCAGGCAGAAGAGGGCGGCGGCCAGCGCCACGCCCACGACGGTGCCCGTACCGCGTTGCAGGGTGCGGTGCCAGGTGGTGGTGACGTTGACGGCCTGCAGGACCGATCCGGCCGAGACGGCCGCCCAGTAGCCGTGTCCCATGCCCAGCGCCCAGGCCAGGGCTCCGGCCAGCAGGCAGGCCAGCACGATGCGCACCACCGACACCGGGGTGGGCGAGGGCGCGCGCAGCGCGACGCGCAGGCGCTCGCCCGCCCCGGGCGCGGGCGTGTGGTGGCGGCGCAGGTGCGCGGCGGTCCGGGACAGGGCGGCGTGCTCGTCGGCGCCGACCAGGGGTTGGACGGCGCGTTCGGTGCGCAGGCGGCGGGCCAGTTCGCCCAACTCGGCGGCGGCGCGGGCGTCGCTGACGCGGTCTCCGGTGCCGATGAGCAGGGTTTCGGCGCGGGCGGTGAGGATCTCCAGCCCCTGGCGGGCCGGGGTGTGGCCAGGAGAGGAGAGCAGGACGTGCCAGGCGTGCTGGAGGGCGGCCTCGGCCCCGGCCCGGGTTGCTGATGCGGGGTGGCGCAGGTGGCGGGCGAGCGCGTGCAGGGCGCGGGCGACCGCCAGGCGCTCGGGGGCGGTGGGGTGGACCAGGGCGCCGACCACGGCCAGCGTCCAGCACAGGACGGCCGCGGTCGCGGTGGTGGCCACCACCACCGGCACCGCGGACAGGGTCTGGGGGTTGTAGGCGGCCACCCCCGCGGCGAAGACGAACATCAGCCCGGCCGGGGCGCCGAACTCCAGGGCGTCGGAGAGGTACTTGGCCCCGCCGGCGACCAGGGCCACGACCGTGATGGCGGCCAGGGGGTGGGAGAGCACGGCCGAGGCCAGCGCGCCCAGGGCCACGGCCAGGGTCAGGGTCGCGCCGACCACGGCTAGGAGCCGGGCGCGGCGGGCGTAGGTGTCGTCGCGCGCGTACAGGGCGGTGAAGCAGCCCATGGCGGCGTAGGGTGCCAGGTCGGTGCGTCCGGTGGCGTACAGCGCCAGCAGGGGCAGGGCCACACACGCTCCGGCGCGCAGTGCGGTGACGGCGATGTTGCCGCGCACGGGCCTGGGCGCGAAGGCCCCGCGGGTGGTGAGGGTGCGGCGTAGCGCCCTCCACCAATGAGAAAAGTAATTCACAAGTAAATTATCTTAGGATGTTCTGAGGGCCCGACAACCCCTCCACGGGGGAGAGACCGCCCACTCCGTCCGGCACCCCGCCCACGGGCTGCGCCCGCCCGAACCCGGCGGCCGGCCCCGCCACGCACGCGAAGGACACCATGAGCGACGCCGTTTCCCGCTTCCTCGACAGCTGGTCGCGCCTGCGCCCCGACCTGGACCTGACCAGCATGGCCGCCATGGGCCGCGTCCTTCGCCTGGCCGCCCTGATGAACAACGTCACCGAGGACGGGCTCGCCGACGCCGAGGTCACCCGCCCCGAGTTCGAGGTCCTGGCCGCCCTGCGCCGCTCCCCCCACGGGCTGCGCCCCCGCCAGCTCACCCGCGAGACCATCTCCTCGGGCGCCGCCACCACCAAACGCCTCACCCGCCTGGAGGCCGCCGGGCTCATCACCCGCACCTCCCTCGAACGCGACCGCCGCGAGGTCCAGGTCCGCCTCACCGAACGCGGACAGGCCCTGGCCGACACCCTCTTCGCCGGGCAGCTCGACCGCGAGGCCGACGTCCTGCGACCCCTGACCGGCGACGAACGCGCCCAGCTGGCCGACCTGCTCTCCCGCGTCCTGGCCCCCATCGACCGCGCCTGATCCCCCCCTTTCTCCGGGCACGAAGGCGCGCCGCGGCGCGTGGGCCGAACGCCTCCCCGCCCTGGGCCGGGCCCTGTCCGCCGGTGGCCGAAGCGGTCGCCTCACGTCGGCTCGGCCGGGCGCGCGGCCCCGACCCGTCGCAGACGGTCGGTCTTTCAGGGAGTGGGGCCTCGCGGCGAAAGCGAGCCGGGCCACAACCGCGGGCACGCCGCACCGGAGCCGTGCGAGGATGGCCGCTCACCCCACCACACCCCTCAGGAGTGCCATGAGCACGCCCGCCGCCCACCTCGCCCGCGCCGTCCCCGACCTGCTCGGACGCCCCGGCCCCGCCCGCGCCGTCCAGCGCCTGCGCGGCGGCTCCAAGAAGGGCGTCTACCGCCTGGCCCTGGACCAGACCACCGTCATCGCCTACCTGTGGCACGACAGCGAGGACTACTGGCCCGCCACCGCGCACGGCGCCGACCCGGCCGACCCCTTCTCCCACGCCTCGGGCGCCGACCTGTTCACCGCCGCCCACCGCGCCCTGACCGACCTGGGCGTGCGCGTCCCCCGCCTGTACGCCCTGGACACCAGCGGCGCCCACCACCCCGGCTGCCTGGCCGTGCTCGAGGACGTCCCCGGCCCCACCCTCGAAGAACTCCTGCGCCGGGACCCCTTCGCCGCACGCCCGGTCCTGGACCGTCTGGGCCGCGACCTGCGCACCATGCACGAGAGCACCGCCCCCGGCTTCGGCAAGGTCGCCCACCTGCGCGCGGGCGGCGCCCCCACCGCCCCCTCCTGCCACCAACTGGTCCTGGACCGGGCCCTGACCGACCTGGACGAGGCCGCCCACCGCGACCCGCGCGTGCGCCAGGGCCGCGAACGTCTCACCGCCACCCTGCACACCCTGGCCACGCGCGTGGAACCCCGCCAGGACCACGTGCTCATCCACGGCGAGCTCGGTCCCGACCATGTCCTGGTCGACGCCCAGGGCGCGCCCGTGCTCATCGACATCGAGGGACTGATGTTCTTCGACGCGGAGTGGGAGCACTCCTTCCTGCGCCTGCGCTTTGGCGAGCACCACCCGCGCCTGGCCACCCGCCCCCTGGACCCGGCCCGCACCGCGCTGTACGACCTGGCCCTGCACCTGTCCCTGGTCGCCGGGCCCCTGCGCCTGCTCGACGGCGACTTCCCCGACCGCGCCTTCATGCTCGGCATCGTCGAGCGCAGCCTCCACGTCGCCCTGGCCACCACCGCCTGACACACTCGGTGCCCATGGACGACACCATCCCCGACCTGTGGAGCACCGACACCGTCTGGCTCAACACCGCCCAGTACGGCATTCCACCCGCGCCCGCCCACCAGGCCCTGGCCAGCGCCGTGCACTCCTGGCACACCGCCACCGCAGACCCCGGGGCCTGGGGGCGCGAGCTCGAACAGGCCCGCACCAACCTCGCCGCCCTGGTGGGAGCGCCCGCCGACGACCTCACCCTGGGCACCAGCACCGCCCAGATCGCCGGAACCATCGCCGCCAGCCTGCCCGACGGCGCCCGCGTCCTGGTCCCCGAGGGGGACTTCGCCTCGATCGTCTTCCCCTGGCACGCCCAGGCCGACCGCGGCGTCACCGTGGAGGCCGTCCCCCTGGACCACCTGGCCCAGGCCGTGGACGCGCGCACGTACCTGGTCGCGTTCAGCCCGGTGCAGTCGGCGGACGGGCGCCTTGCCCCCACCGGCGACATCGTCGCGGCCGCCCGCGCCCACGGCGCCCTGGTCGTGGCCGACGCCACCCAGGCCGCCGGGTGGACGCCCCTGGACGCCACCGTCTTCGACGCCCTGATCGCCTCCGCCTACAAGTGGCTCATGGCCCCGCGCGGCCTGGCCCTGGGCTACCTCTCCCCCGGCCTGCGCACGCGGCTGCGCCCCAACAACGCCGGTCCGGCCGCCGCCCGCGACACGGCCTCGGCCATGTACGCCACCCGGATGGACCTGGCGCCGACCGCCCGTGCCTTCGACACCTCGCCCAACTGGTTCGCGGCCGTGGCGGCCGCCGCCTCCAGCCGGGTCCTGCTGGAGGTGGGCCTGGAGCGGGTGCGCGCGCACAACACCGCCCTGGCCGACCACTTCCGGGCCGCCCTGGGCCAGGAACCCGCACACTCGGCCATCACCAGCGTCGACCTGCCCGGGGCCACCGAGCGCCTGGCCCGGGCCGGGGTGGTCACCACCGAGCGCGGGGGCCGCACCCGCCTGTCCTTCCACCTGTACAACACCCTCGACGACGCCGAACGCGCCGCCAAGGCCCTGCTCCAGCCCTAGCGCGGAAGGCCCCTGCCCGGGCGGGAGCCCCGCCCGGGCAGGGGCCCCGGCTCCCACCGGTGCCGGGGGAGCCCGGCCCCCGCCGCGTTCCGCCCCTCTCCCTGCCCCGCAAGGGCGGGCCGCGGCACAGCGCCCGGCCCCGCGGTGGCCCGCACACGCAGAAGGTGCGCTCACACGGCGGGTGACCTTGCCCGCTGCGGCCGCCCCACGCTCGGGACGGGGCGGACGAAAACAGGGTGACCGCCTCCGAACCCCGCTGCCACACTGGCGCGATGACCCACAACCCCTACGACTCCCCCGAGGCCGCCGCCCTCTACGACATCCTCAACCCGTGGGGTCCCGGCGACGACTTCTACCTGGACCTGGTCATGGCCGCCCCGCGTGTGCTGGACGTGGGTTGCGGCACCGGTCAACTGCTCCACCGCGCCCGCACCAGCGGCCACACCGGACACCTGACGGGTCTGGATCCGGCTCGGGCCATGCTGGAGGTGGCTCGCGGGCGCACCAACGCCGTCTCCTGGGTGCGCGGTGACCTGTCCACCCACACCTGGGACGACGGATTCGACCTGGTCACCATGACCGGACACGCCTTCCAGGAACTGCGCACCGACGAGGAGACCACCGCCGCGTTGGCGGCGATGCGCCGCGCCCTGGCCCCGGACGGCCTGGTGGCCTTCGAGACCCGCAACCCGGCCGCACGCGCCTGGCAGAGGTGGACCCCCGACCACCCGCAACAGGTCACCACCCCCGACGGCGTACGCGTGACCGACGTCCATGACGCCGCAGCGCCCACCCCCGAGGGGCTGGTGACCTTCACCAGTACCTCCACCCGCTCCGACTCCTCCAACCCTCTGAACACCGTGAGCACCCTGCGCTTCGTGGGAGCCGACCATCTGGACGCGCTGCTGGAGCGGGCCGGTCTGCGGGCCGCCGAGCGGTTCGGTGGCTGGGACCGCTCACCCCTGACCGCGTCCAGCCCCGAGATCATCACCCTGGCCCGCGCCCGCTGAGCGCTCGTCCCGCGCCCCGGACCCCGTGTACGTCGGGGCCGGGGCGTCGGCGTGTGGGGTGCCCCACACCGCCTTGACGCGCCCGAAGCCGTCAATAAACTTGAGTCCATCAGCATCAAGCCGAGGTTTTTCGGGGGTTCTTCCATGCTTCTCACCCGCACCATCCCCTTCGACGTCACCACCTCCACCGCTCCCGCCCCGCGCAGCGCCGCCATGGACGCGGTGCGCACCCAGGACGCGCTCCTGGTCCGGATCGACCTGCCGGGCGTGCCCGCCGACGCCATCGACCTGGAGGTGGAGGGCTCGGTGCTCACCGTCCGCGCCCAGCGCCCCGAGCGGACCGAGGAGGGCCGCGTCCTGGTCGGCGAGCGGCCCACCGGGTCCCTCACCCGCCGCCTGCGCCTGGGCCAGGACCTGGACACCGAGCACATCGAGGCCGACCACACCGACGGCGTCCTGACCCTGCGCGTGCCGGTCGCGGCCAAGGCCCAGCCGCGCAAGATCCTCCTGGGCCAGGGGGACGCCACCGCCTGACCAGGCAAGGCCGAACGGGGGTGTGAGGACCACGGGGGACCTCACACCCCCCGTTTTTCGTGCGCGCCCGCCCGTACCGGGGCTTGTCCCGGGGCGGGCGCTGTGCCATCCTCGGAATTGGGCGAGTGACCAATACGTTCGCCCAAGGCAGATGACCAAGGCGATCGACCAAGAAGCGGAACGCACATGGCACCACGCGGTGAGGACGTCAAGGGCCGCCTGATCCGGGCAGCGGCCGAACTCATCAGCGAACGCGGCTGGTCAGCGGTCAGCACCCGCACACTCGCCGACCGCGCGGGCGTGGGCCCCGGCCTGGTCCACTACCACTTCCCCTCCCTCCAGGCCCTGCTCACCCAGGCCGCCACCCAGGCCATCACCGCCATCGTCGAGGAGGCCGCCCATCTGCTGGGCCCCACCACCACACCCGAACAGGGACTCGCGCTGATCCTGCGCGACCTGGACCGCTACCCCGGCGACGACCCCGCCTCCCACCTGGTCACCGAGACCTACCTGGCCGCCACCCGCGACCCCCGCCTGCGCGAGGCCGTCACCGGCGTCCTGGACCTGATGCGCCGCCACCTGACCGACTGGCTCACCGACGCCGGCGTCCCCGACCCCCGCCAGACCGCCACCGTCCTGGCCGCGACCCTGGACGGCATCCTGCTGCACCGCGCACTCACCCCGGACCTGACCTCCACCGAGATCGAACCCGTCCTGCGCCGCCTGCTCACCCACCACACCCCAGGAGCACACCCATGAGAGCGATCGTCTGCGGAGCCGGAATCGCCGGACTGGCCGCGGCCCACCGCCTGCACACCCACGGCTGGCAGGTCACCGTCCTCGAACAGGCCCCCGGCCCCCGCGCCCAGGGCTACATGATCGACTTCTTCGGCCCCGGCTACCAGGCCGCCGAACTCATGGGCCTGCTGCCCCGCCTGGGCGAACTCGGCTACGACATCGACCACGCCACCTTCGTCGACCGCGACGGCGCCCCCCGCGCGAAGCTGGGCATCCAACAGTTCTCCCACCTGGGCGTGGTCTCCCTCATGCGCCCCGACCTCGAACGCGCCCTGCGCGAGACCCTGCCCCCGGACGTACAGGTGCGCTACGACGCGGCCCTGAGCCGCGTCCAGGACCACGGCGACACCGTCGAGGTCACCCTCTCAGGCGGCCACACCCTGACCGGCGACCTGCTCGTGGGCGCCGACGGCATCCACTCCACCGTGCGCGCCCAGGTCTTCGGCTCCGAAACCGACCACCTGCGCTACCTGGGCTTCCACACCGCCGCCTTCATCTTCACCGACCCCGACATCCACGCCCGGGTCGACGGCGGCTTCTACCTCACCGACACCATCGGCGCGCAGATGGGCCTGTACGGACTGCGCGACGGCCGCGTGGCCGCCTTCACCGTGCACCGCAGCCCCACCCCCGACCGGCCCGCCGACCCGCGCACCGAACTGCGCCGCACCCACGGCGACCTGGGCTGGCTGGTCCCCCGCGCCCTCCAGCACTGCCCCGACCCCGAACACGTCTACTACGACCAGGTCTCCCAGAGCGTGGTGCCCCACTGGAGCCGGGGGCGCACCGTCCTGCTCGGCGACGCCTGCGGCGCGGTCTCCCTGCTCGCGGGCCAGGGCGCCTCCCTGGCGGTGGGCGGCGCGTTCGTCCTGGCCGAACACCTGGCCTCGGCCCCCACCGTGGAGGAGGGGCTGGACCGCTACGAGCAGCAGTGGCGCCCCGAGGTCGAACAGCGCCAGCGCGCCGCCCGCCGCACCGCCCGCTGGTTCCTGCCCCCCACCCGCGCCCAGCTGCTCCTGCGCCGCCTCGCCCTGCGCCTGACCGGCCTGCCGGGGGCGAGCCGCCTGCTGGCCGGGGCGCTCACCGGCAAGCCCACCCCCGCCGTACGCGAGCACACCTCCCTGACCACCCGCGGCTGAACCACTCCGGGGGCCCGCGACCCCCTGTCCCCACCGCGGCCTCCGACACGGCGACGGGTCCGCCCTGCCCGGGGGAGAACCACGGCTTCCCCGGGAGGGCGACTGCGAGAACCCGCCGCACGGGCGATGGGGGCCGCGACCACACGGGCGGCGGGACCGCCCGGCACCGTCCTGTCCGAGAGGAGCTTGGAGCCGTGCCGCACGACCCGACCCAACGCGGCCCCGTCGCGAGGCCGAGGGGCCGTCAACGCGGCCGCGCGGCACAGGCCCACCGCCGACGAGAGGAACGAAGCCCGTGAAGCCGAACGACCCTCACTGTTCCCTGTGCGGGCGACAGTACGACGCCGAGTTCATGACAGGGCTGCCCTGCCGCGTGTTCAGCCCTGAGGACGTCGTGACCCCGGGCTGCCCGGCCCAGCAGCACATGATCGCGGACATGGAGGCCACCGCACCCCGAAGGGCCACCCCGGCGGCGGGGGGCTGCCTCATGCTCGTCCTGGTGCTGCCGACGCTGCTGATCGCCCTGCTCGTGTGAACCGCGGCGCCCCCGCGCCGGGAAGCGGCCCCCACCCGCTCACCCGGACTCGACCACCCGCCGCTCCAGGTCCACCCACCCCACGAAACCCGACGGCGAGGTGCACAGCACCCGCCCGCCCGGGTTCAACCGGCCCTCGCGCGCGTACCAGGCGGCCAGCTCCCGCTCGGCGGCCCCGTCCCCGCCGTCCGCCGCCACCAGCAACCGCGCCACCTCGTCGAACACACCGTCATCCTCCGCCTCCATGGCCTCCCAGGTGTCCCACAGCAACACCTCCTCGCCCTGGCGGTGCGCCAACTCCAGCAACACGTAGGCGCGCACGAACCTCGCACCCCGCCACGGCAGGTCCGGGTGCACCCCGTAGCGGTCGGCGTCCACCCGCCCCCGGCGGTGGGCCAGCCACACCTGCGCCGCGCTGGCGAAGACCGCGCCCCGCGCGTGGGGCGCGCGCGGGATGTCCATGACGTCCACCGGCCACGGACCCGCCGGGTCCAGCTGGGTGTCGGCCCACACCCACCGCCCGCCGTCCCAGTACTCGCTCACCACGTGGTCGGTCCAAAACCCCTCGTGCAGGTAGGAGGCGAACCCCACCCGGGTGCGCGCCGCCACCCCCCGCTCCCGCAGCGCCGCCACCGTCACCAGCGCGAAGTCACGGCAGCACCCCACCAACCGTTGTGTCCGGGCCCGCGTCCACGGGCCCGGGCAGCGGGCCTGGTCGGTGGCCAGCATCGCCTCCACCCACCGGTGGTCGACCTCGGCCAACCGCGCCCCGGTGAAGTCGCGCTCCGCGCCCCGGTAGTGGACGAGCACCCCGCGCAGCACCCGCCCCAGCCCGGCCACGTCCCCCGGCAGCCCCGCCAGCACCTTCGCGTACCCGCCCGGGTCGCTGTAGGGGGTGTGCGCCACCCACCGCTGCACGCCCACCGTGCTCATCGGCGTCCCGTCTCTCTCATCGGCCGCGCCACCAGCGCGAACACCGCGTCCTCGGCCACCTCGTCCCAGGAGCCCTCATACACCTCACGCAACGGCCCCACCGCGTGCGCGCCGCGCTGGAGCATCCACCGCTCCACCGCCCGGTAGGCGCCCATGATCCGCGGATAGAAGCAGTCCCGGCGCGCCACCTCGCACACCGCGCGCACGTGGGCGGCCTCCACCCGGATCACCGTCTCCCCCTCGGGTTCGGCGTGTCCGGTGAAGGGCACCGCCACCTCGATCGGCGCGGGCCCGTCCGGGGTCACCGCACCGTGGTAGAGCACCCAGAACCCGGGGCCGGGGCGCGCGCCCTGTCCCACCAGATGACGGCGCAGCGCCTGCGCCCGCGCGTGGAAGGTCGCCACCAGGTTCTGCTGGTCGGTGCGGGCCCTGACCGCCGCCACCTTGGCCGCCGCCACGCGTTCGCCGCGCACCCGCCACACCGGCTCCGGGGCCCGGGCGGCCGCNTCGGCCGCGCCGTCCCAGGACAGGCGCAGCTCGGCCAGGGCCGCGCGCCGCGAACGCAGCGCCTCCTCCTGGGCCCGCCACCACGCCTCGGCCCGCTCCAGGGCCTGCCCGCGCCCCTGGGCCATCACCTCGGCCACCACCGCCAGGGGCATGTCCATCTGGCGCAGCAGGCGGATGCGCCGGGCCCGCTCCGCCTGGGCGGCGAGGTAGAGGCGGTGCCCGCCCGCGCCCACCCGGTGGGGCACCAGCAGACCCGAGCGCTCGTACAACCGCAGCGCCTTGGGGGAGAGCCCGCTCGCACGGGCGAACTCCCCCCGCGAAAGCCCCTCGGGGGGCGGTGGGGTGCTCATGGGATCCGAGTGTGGCCCCTGCCCCAAGGGCACCGTCAACACCCGCCCGCGCCCCAGCCCCGGGAACACCGGTTCCTCCCCAGGCCCCCTCAAGGGGCGCGGCGGGGATCCCCGCGCCCCTTGAGGACACCCACCGCGCTCCTCGCGCCCTCGGCCCGCCCGGCGCGGGCCGCCGCACCCGACACCGGGACGCGCTGCGCCCCGGGTGCGCCTACAACCCCTTGACCGCGCCCGCCAACGCCTCCACCTCGGCCTCGGTGTTGAAGTAGTGCACCGAGGCCCGCACCGCCTCGTCCACCCCCACACCGTCCTCCCACACCTGGTTCCACAACCGCGACACGCTCACCCGCACCCCGGCCTCCCCCAATGCCGCGCGCACCCCTTCGGCCGCCACACCCTCCACCGCGAAGGTCACGATCCCCGACCGCACCAGCCCCCGGTCCAGCACCCGCACCCCCGCCAGGCGCCCCAACCGGTCCCGGGCCTGCTCGGCCAGCGCGCCCACCCGCTCCCGGACGGACTCCATCCCCACCGCCAACGCGTAGTCCACGGCCACACCCAACCCGATCTGACCGGCCACGTTGCGCTCGAAGCTCTCAAAACGACGCGCGTCCGCGCGCACCCGGTACCCCTGCCCCTGCCGCTCCCAGTGCGCCGACGTCACGTCCACCACCGGCGGCTCCCCCAGATCCGCCCCCGACCGCGCGTACACGAACCCCGTCCCCCGCGGCCCGCGCAGGAACTTGCGCCCCGTCACCGCCATCACGTCACACCCCAACCGCTCCACGTCCAGATCCCACTGGCCCGCCGACTGGCACGCGTCCAACACGAACAGCACCCCGAACCTGCGGCACAGCGCCCCGATCCGCTCGGCCGGATTGACCAACCCGTTGTGCGTGGGCATGTGGTTGAGCGCCACCACCCGCACCCCGCCCCGCGCCAACTCGCGCTCGAGCGCCTGCACGTCCATCACCCCGTGGGCGTCATCGGGCACCACCTGCACCCGCACACCCCGCTCACGGGCCGCCTTGACCATCCCCAACGCGTTACTGGGGTACTCACTGGCGGTGGTCAGCACCCGCTCGCCCTCGGCGAAGACCACCGACCCGAACGCCAGCTCCCACGCCCGCGTCGCACTCTCGGTGAACGCGATCTCCTCGGGGCGCGCGCCCACCAGCCGCGCCGCGGCGCTGTAGAACCTCTCCATCCCCGCCTGCGCCAGCTCGGCCGCCGCATATCCCCCCACCCGCGCCTCCAGGCGCAGATGCTCCACCACCGCCTCCACCACCACATCCGGCGGCAGCGACGACCCCGCGTTGTCCAGATGCGCCGCCTCCTCAGCCCCAGGAGTATCCGCCCGCACCGCAGCCACATCCACGCCCATCCAGCCAACCCCTTCGACGCACCCGACACCGTCGCCGCCGAACCTACCCGGCGCCCCCTTCAGCGCACCAGCCCGGCCCGAAAGGCGAACACCACCAACTGCGCCCGGTCCCGGGCCCCCAGCTTCACCATCGCCCGGCTCACGTGGGTGCGCGCCGTCGCCGGGGAGACCACCAAGCGGGCCGCGATCTCCTCGTTGCTCAACCCCTCACCCACCAGCCCCACCACCTCGCGCTCACGCTCGGTCAACACCTCGAGCCGCGGCACCCGCCCCCCGCCCGGCTCCCGCGAGACGAACGCCGCCACCACCCGCCGCGTCACCGACGGCGACAGCAACGCCTCGCCCCGCGCCGCCGCCCGCACCGCGGCCAGCATCTCCTGCGGGTCGCTGTCCTTGATCAGGAACCCCGACGCCCCCGCACGCAACGCCTCGAACACGTACTCATCCAGTTCGAACGTCGTCAGCACCACCACCCGGGTGTGCGCCAGCGCCTCCTCGCCCGCGATCCGCCGCAGCGCCTCCAACCCGTCCACCACCGGCATCCGCACGTCCATCAACACCACGTCCGGACGCAGCCGACGCACCAGCTCCACCGCCTCCCCGCCATCACAGGCCTCACCCACCAGCTCCAGGTCCGCCTCCCCCTCCAGCAGCACCCGCAACCCCATCCGCACCAACGCCTGGTCGTCGGCGACCACCACCCGCACGCTCACCGCTCACCCCCCAGCGGCAACGACGCCCCCACCACGAACCCGCCATCCTCGCCAGCGCCCACCGTCACCGATCCGCCCACCGCGCCCGCACGCTCGCGCATCCCCGCGATCCCCGACCCCTCACGCACCTGTCCCACCACGCCCACACCCTCGTCGGCCACCCACACCCGCACCTCCTGGTCCCCGTAGACCACCCGCACCCTGGCCGAGGCCCCCTCACCGCCATGGCGCACCACGTTCGTCAACGCCTCCTGCACGATCCGAAACGCCGCGTGGTCCACCGCCGCGGGCACCCGCACCGCCTCCCCCTCCCACACCACCTCCACCCGGCGTCCCGCCCCGCGCAACTCCCCCACCAACGCCTCCACACGCCCCAGCCCCGGCAACGGACCCCGACCAGCCACCTCGGCCCCGCCCCGAAACACCGCCAGCGTGCCCCGCAGCTCCTCCAGAGCCGACCGGCTGCTGTCACGGATCGCCGCCAACGCCACCGACGCCTGCTCGGGGCGGCGGTCCACCACGTGCAGGGCCACCGACGCCTGCATACTGATCACCGACAGGCTGTGCCCCACCAGGTCGTGCACCTCCCGGGCGATACGCAACCGCTCCTCGTAGCGGTGCCGGTCCACCTCCTCCTGGCGCTGGCGTCGGCGCGCCTCGCGCCGCGCACGCACGAACATCCCGCCGCCCGCGGGAAAGGCCATCGCCCCCACCGCGAACACCACCCCCACCAGCGCGCCCCCGTCGGCCAGCCCCCACCAGGGCTCACGCACCCGCGAGGCCAGCCCCACCGCCACCACCAGCGGCGCCGTCCACGCCAAGAACACCCCCGCGCCCAGCCGGGCGGCGGCCGAGAACACCACCAGCACGGGCAGGGCCAGCACCGGGCCCAACGGGTGACCCGCCCCCACGAACACCGCCGCGCCCACCGCGGCCACCACCAACGCCGCCACCGGCCACACACGGCGCACCGCCACCGCGCACACCAGCAGCCCCACACCCACCCACACCGACCAGGGCACCACCACCGCGCCCCAGTCCACGTCCCACCCCGGGGGCGGCCCGCCCCGCCAGGGGCCGTGCCCGCCCCCGCGTTGCTGCCACACCAGCTGGCCGCGCGCGAACCCCACCGCCACCGCGCCCAGCACCGCGCCCAGCGCCAGGTCCACGACCACCCGGCGCACCCGCCTGTCACCACTCACACCACGACCCTAGGCCGCCCGCCCCCGCCCTGTCGTGGCACCACAGGCGTAGGCGCCCTACGCACCCGGGCGCAGCACAGGTGTCGACACCGGGGGGACGACCGCGACCCCCCGCCCCGGACACAGTGAACCCATGGACACCGTCACCGCAGCAACCGCCCTGGCCGCCCACCCCCACTGGGGGCAGGGGCCGCCCGCCTTCGTCCCCGGAGCCCTGATGTTCCTCCTGCTCACCATCGTCCTCATCGGCGCACTGGCCTTCGCCCTGACCCGCCGCGGCCACCGCCCGCCCTGGGCGCCGCGCCCGGCCTCACCCGAGGAGGAGGCCCGCCGCACCCTGGCCGACCGCTTCGCCCGCGGCGACCTGACCGTCGAGGAGTTCATGGAACGCGCCAGCGCCCTGAACTGGACCCCGGGCCGCGAGGACCGCCCCGGCCGCAAATAGCCACCACGCCCACCCGGCCCGGCCCCGCACCCCGCGCGGCCGGGCCTTCGCATGTGCTCCACAACCCACGCCGATCCGGCCGGGGCACCCCCACCCATCAGCCACAATGGCCAACACACAACCCCGACCGCAAAGGCAACGACCACCGCCATGCCCATCCCCAAGGCCGAGCTCCACGTCCACATCGAAGGCACCCTGGAACCCGAACTGGCCTTCGCCCTGGCCCGACGCAACGGCCTGACCCTGCCCCACCCCGACGTCGACTCCCTGCGCCGCGCCTACTCCTTCACCGACCTGCAGTCCTTCCTGGACCTGTACTACGCCCTCATGGACGTCCTGCGCACCGAGGCCGACTTCACCGACCTGGCCAGCGCCTACCTCGACCGCGCCGCCGCCCAGGGCGTACGCCACGCCGAGATCTTCTTCGACCCCCAGGCCCACACCGCTCGCGGCGTCGCCCTGGACACCGTCGTCAACGGTCTGACGGCCGCCCTGAAGACCAGCGAACACACCCACGACATCAGCACCACACTGATCCTGTGCTTCCTGCGCGACCGCCCCGCCGCCCAGGCCCTGGACACCCTCCACCAGGCCCGCCCCCACCTGGAACACATCAGCGCCGTCGGCCTGGACTCGGCCGAGGTCGGCCACCCGCCCGAGAAGTTCACCGAGGTCTTCGCCGCCGCCCGCGACCTGGGCCTGCGCCGTGTCGCCCACGCCGGGGAGGAGGGCCCCGCCTCCTACGTCTGGCAGGCCCTCAACCTCCTGGGCGTGGAACGCGTCGACCACGGCATCCGCTGCCTGGAGGACGCCGACCTGGTCTCCCACCTGGCCGCCACCCAGATCCCGCTGACCGTGTGCCCGCTGTCCAACGTGCGCCTGCGCGCCGTACCCGACCTGGCCCAGCACCCGCTGCCCGCCCTGATGGAGGCCGGGCTGCTGGTGACCGTCAACTCCGACGACCCCTCCTACTTCGGCGGCTACGTCCACGACAACTACCAGGCCCTGCACACCCACCTGGGGCTAGAGGCCGACCAGTTGCGCCAGCTGGCCCGCAACTCCTTCACCGCCTCCTTCCTGCCCCCCGAACGCAAGGCCCAGCTCATCGCCGAGGTCGACGCCCACCCCCACCCCTGGTAGGCGTGCGGCCCCGCCCCGCCCCGCGCTCGGGGGCGGGGCCGCGCACCGTCCGCCTCAGCCCGCCCAGGTCAACCGCTGCCCGTGCTCACCGGCGAAGGCCACCACACGCCCGTCCAACGCCAACGCGAAATCGGTGCCCACCCGCGGACGCGGACCCTCCAACGCGGGCAGCACCCGCGCACCCTCGTTCGACACCCAGTGCCCGTCCAACCCCCGCACCGCCTCCACGAACGCATCCCGCGAAGCCTCATCCAGGTAAGCCAGCACCGCGCTGTGCATCACCACCAACCGCGCCCCCGCGGGCACCCGCGCCGCCACCGCACCCAACTCCTCCACCAGGTCACCGGCCACCAACAGCGGCGGCTCGGCCGC